>DVLR01000105.1 GCA_018715425.1 Candidatus Merdenecus merdavium | reverse complement strand
GCTTCTGTTGCAACGAACCAAACGCCGTTTTTCTAATTCGTCAATATCACTCATTAAATTTATAATTCTAACTAAACGACAGCCAATTAGCTTAGAAAATTCACTGATATATATTCTACTGTCGTCACTTTTCTCTATAAAAATAGCAAAGAGAACCGTTTGATTTATTGTAAGTCCCATTTTCTTAGCCACAAAGTTGATGCATTTCTTCGCTTTCTGGAAAAACTCTTTATTCAAACCAGAATTCTCAACTAATTCCACTATATTTTCTATATGGTCTAAAGAGGTTTTAAGAACCTTTTTATCAACTTTTTCGTTGGCAATCTCGTCTTTCTGTGTAATGTTCAACTGTCTCATATCTATTGTTTTTATGCAAAGATATGTACAGTATGTGCCAAATAATAGCATAGACATAGAATGTCTCTAAAAAAACTGCTCGTTTGAGCAGTTTTCTTCATGCAATGAGAGATTAAAGAGCTGGTGCGTGCTTCCCTTTATTTGCTCCGTTCGGATGTCTATGACAGCTATTGCCTGTAAGACTGGTTAAACTACTGAAAGATTGTCCACAATATTTGCATGTGTACTTGCTTTTTTCACTTCCTTCATAAAGTTTGTGTTTCCCTTTATTCGGACCGTTCGGATGTCTGTGACAACTATTACCTGTAAGACTAGTTACAGAAGAAAATTTTTGACCACAATACTCACAATAAAAATTTGCCATAACATTTCAATTTTAGAGATTAATATATTTTTGCAAAAATATTTCTTGCCTGTGCCAAAAGAGAGCATTAGTTTGAATCAAAAATTAATGGATTGCGTTTTCTTGCCATTCTCTATCTGATGCAAAACTTATTAGGTCTATGCTATCACCGGTAAAACCGTGCTCTCTTGCAAAATCTTCATCTACCCATGCAGTCATTTCAAGACCTGCTTCATCACAAATTTTATAATATTCGCTCTCGGATATTTCTTTATCTAAATATCTCGCTCTTATTTCCATCCATTTTTCAGTATGTGTCATTTGCCGCTATTTATATATCAAATACGATAGGGTTATTTAATAGTCGATAATTTTCATCTACTAATGCTGCATTGGCAAAAGTTGTATATTTAGACTCCTCAATACCATAAGCATCGTGGATATGCCCGAAAAGATGATAACGAGGACGAATCTCTAATATCTTTTGAAGTAAATCAGGGCAACCATAAGAAATATTATTGGTGTTATCCAAAATACCAAGTGGTGGACGATGCGAAATCAAAACATCTGTTCCCGCCGGAATTTGTGCAATCATATTGAGATATTGACCACTCACGTCATCAGAAAAGAAAAATGGAATACCCCAAAATTTCAGACCCTCAATCTCAACTCCACTATTGCAGAGGTAAAAACAGTTTTCAGGTAAAAACCGCTGAATTGCCTTTACATCCTTCTCCTCTAAGCAATAATCGTGATTACCGGCAATGAAAATTTTATATTGATAGTCTAACACTCCAAACCATTCGACAAAACCTACAACTTCCTTACCAGTCCCGGAATACGAAATATCACCAGAATGGACAATGATATCGGCAGTTGGTAGATTATTTAACTGCCGCTGGAGGTTGTGAGTGTCGGAGAGGTGGAGGAGGCGCATAGGATTAAGAATTACTATGATATATTGCTCTACAAAAATCAACAGCAATTTCTATTCTATCCCTATCGTGACTTTCTATTAGCAGAAGTTCATCACTAATGTTGAATTTCTGTCTTATTAAATCATCTAACTGATAATTTTCGGGTAGTTCCATTGCCCATCCTTTTTGTTCGCAATATAAAACAATACCATTTTTAAGAACTAACCCGGATGTATAACTATATTGTGTATAACAATGTCTTTCTTCACAAATAGTATCGTCTAATAAATTGCTGGTAACCAACACATAAGGGTTTATGTGATAAGCAAGTAAAGGATTAGAGCCAAAGCTTCCAAGTAGTCTTATTTCAAAATCGTTATTCCAAGCAAAATAGTTGGTTCTTGATAGCATTTGAGGATATTTCAAGAAATAATATGCCCAATTACGCTCTGTGAGCGTATCTAAATAATTATCGATTATGTTTTGAAGTTTTTCTTGAGAGGTATTACTGGTGTTATCCGCAATATAAAGATCCAATAATTGTGTAATAACCATATCAGTAACTTTGTCATCTCTTGAAGTTAATATCAGGTTCCATTGATCTAATTTCCCAAAGAACCACATTTCTCCAAGTTTACAATTTTTTGTGTAAAAACCATCGTATCCGCAGGCAATCAATGCGCCAATTATCAATGCGTCGTCATTGCTTCTTGACCAAATAGTTCTAATCGCTCCCGAATAGTGAGCTAATTTATCCTTATTTTTTAATGGATTCAATTTATGAATAAGCCCTCCAAATAGCTTAAACTCTTCTAACTTAAAGAGTGCCTGGTTTATTGTTGCATTTTTTAGCGAGACAACATGTGCCTTTTCTATTTCGGTAGCCAATGCATCATCTGCTATATTCGTTTCTTTATTGTCTAGGGTAGAGAGGAGCAATGTATACACATCCTCATTCTCAATCAACTGAGAAAAAAGTTTCAAATATTTACCTAAATAATTGATACGAACATTGGTATTATATACCACTTCATTTCTTTGACGAGTGGCTTGTAACAAATTCCGTATCACGCGAACATAATTTTTCAAGCCTTCTGTAGGTTGACTTAGATCGTATTTTAAGGCATAGGAAAAGATGCAATAAAAAAGAATTCTATTCCGATTATCAAAATCTTTTCCTTCCATCAGGCATCTACTAAAAAGGTTGGAGTTGTTGCTTCCATCTATCGGGCGGACTTGATTAGCATATTTATCGTTTATTTTCTCTGTTAAGAATATACCGGAGAAGAAATCAGCGATCCGTTTAACATCCACTTTGCCCTCATTAATACTCAATTGATGTAACCAATTAAGTGTATCAAACAAGAAATCAACATTCTCTTTTTTATAAAAAACAGAAAAATTACTGTCGAAGTCTTTCGCCTCTTTATCTAAATTATCTTTGAAATAACAAATCTGAGCGATGAAGACAAAATAGTTCATAAAGCAGTTATCAATATTGACATCCTCATTTTGTCGTGAAAAATTCCAAAATAAATCCATCCAAACACTATCCACATTAAACGAGAAATAGTTTCCGTAATTCACCTCAATGCTTTCATTTTTAAATTCATATATGCGTGTTGCAGTAGCATAATCCGTATGTCCAGAAGACAATAACCCTAAAAACTCTGCTTTGAAATTTTCAAACGAAGTTAAGGGTTTTCCTCTTGAATTCATTTTAATATACAGTTCATCGGTCAGTTTGAATTCTTCGGAATAGATGTCAATATAATCGAATGTAATTATATCCTTATTCAGCAAACCGTTCCATGAATCTGTTGTCTCGAAGTGATGTTCCTCAATGGCATCCAACATAGTAATCATGGAGGCAACGGTGGGATCACTGGACCAAGAGGTCATAAACCAAGAAGCATCTATGATCCGCTTACTCAAACAATCATCAGAGCGAAGCAGGCCGTTTGCAACCAATTCGTGACAAAAACGCTTGCCTGAATTTCTTGTTTCATACGAAAACTTCTGCAACCAAGTTTTTACATCATCGACCAGACACTCGTAATCCTGTAGCTCCTTGCTTCCATCTACATTCTCTTCTTCCACTTGTTTGATTTCTCGGGGAGCTAAATACCAATGCAACAACCACAAAGTAGTTAATCGTTGCTGTCCATCGAGAGGAATAAATGCCTTATCGGTATCGTTGATGGGGTCTGAATAACCATAAACAAAATCAAGATTTAGATTTTTATTATTATCTAATGCGTTCTTAATACTAGCCACAAAACCATTTCTTAATTTACTTTCTTCTTTTCTTCCTTGAGCATAGTCTCGTTGTATTTGCGGAATACGGATATTATACTCGTTCATTAATTGATATAGTGTGTATTTCATTTCTCTTCCATTTTAATTCGTGAAATAATCGTAAACGTCTTGAATGTTTTTAAGATAAGCCTCCCGGTCTTCATCTCGCCAATAAACATTATCTTTGGGATACTTGGTATAGGTTTTTAAGAAAACATTCCGGGTACAAAGAGGGATGTAATAATTTTCCACCTCTCTTTTCTTTATTTTCTCCCGTTTTACATCAAAACTTGAATTATTCAGCTGACTATTAGTGTGTGAATCCAACAAACAAAGATTCGTAATGGAGTGTTTTTCTTTATCCGTGATTCCACTTTTCTCGTTAAGGAAAATAGTTACACAACTGGTTAAATCATTAAAATCCTCTTCTTTTATATCAGCAAGAGAACGCATGTCTCTTAATTTGTTTACTAGCTCTTTGGCGTCCTCATCCTTAGACAACGAATCTATGTGATCGTCCAGCCAAGAATTTTGTTTATCTCGATCCTTTATTGTTTCCGAATTTTGCGCATGTATATGTTCTAAGCTCCATTTATTCTTATCCCTATCTTTCTTGAATAATTTAAAGGGGAAATAAGCGTTTTCTTTATCATTTACAAGGGTTGAATAAACATTGTGTATTAAAAGAATCTTATGGATCGCATTTTTATCATCCTCGTAACTCAAATCTAAAATCGGCTTCTTTACTTTTACGGTTTCTGAAATTTCATTTCTTAGATAAGCTTCTAATCGAGATTTTGAGATTTTTTTGGATTTTGAGATTAATGTTTCGATAATTAGCTCTCGTTGTGAACTGTATACAGTAATCAAGAAACCAATATAATGATAAAGCATCCGATTATTATACCATTCTTCGAAATATTCGAAATATTCGACCACCTCATTCCATATTTTTTCAACAGCTTCGATACGAGATAATTCGTTCACTTCCATTAGTTCGTCCAAATAACGAGAGAAGATTAAGAAAGTAGAATATTTCTTTGGTTTTTCCTCAAAATATCGCTTTTTCTTTTGCAGTTTATTAGCGATAAGATCAAAGATAAACTCGATATGCGTAGGTTTTTCTGCTGAATTTTCATTCAAGAAAAACCAAAAATCTTCTTGCTGCAAGGCATTTTCTATTTTATCCCATTCGGTAGCCAAATGATGAAGTTTCATCCTATTGTATTTCAATTCAGTTCCCGAATATTTATCACTTTGCAACAACAAAGCTTTTGTAAGTTCGGCATCGGTAAGCGATATTTTCCCCACATTAAGTCGGATAAACACATCAATAGGGTTTGTGCCTTCGTTAACTATATATTTGATAACTCGAACATTTCTTTTCGCTCTCTTTTTCGAGTCAACTCTCGTTTTACTAAGAAGAATGGAGGTTATGTCACTTTTAGCTTCGGGATGGATATTAAACCATTTTTCAATGTGGGTGTATGCATTACAAATATGGAAATAATCAATATTGGAATCATCAATTCCTGTGTTGATAAATTCTTTTTGTCGTAGGAAACTCTCGCAATCTTTTCTCGTGGTATAATCCAGAGAGAAAATCGTATAATCGGCAAGCCCTAACGATTGGGGAGTTCCTGCTTTTTCGAGATAAGTCAGTATAATATAAAGGGTGGTAAGTCGTTGCTGCCCATCCAATACATCATAACTTCCATCTTCTTTGTTTTCCATTAAAACGATCGGCTGCAAACAGTAAAAGTCGCCGCTATCGTTGGCCTCGCTAAAGGCCCATAAGTCATCTAACAACTCTGTAACCTCCTGCTTTTCCCAGCGATAGCCTCGTTGATAAGCTGGAATATTAAACTTAAGTCCCATTAATTCTATTATGGCTGTTGTCATAATCTTTATTGTTTTTTAATCTATAATTCTATATTATTTGTAATGCTATTTTTGCACAAGCTTCCGCATCAGCCAAAGCGTGATGATGATTTTCCAAGTCATATCCTACATGTGCTGCTACCGTGTGTAGTTGATGGTTTTCCAAGTTGGGAAACTCTCGTTTAGCCATTCGATAGGTGCAATAAAATTCATAATTAGGATATTGGATCTCATATAAATCATGTACAGCTTTCAAACAACCTGCATCAAAAGGACTATTGTGTGCAACCAATGGGAGACTCTTTAGTTTAGGTTTAATATCCTCCCATACTTCAGGAAACTCCGGTTCATTTAGCGTATCATAATAAGATAGCCCATGAATATCCGTTGCCCATGAACAATAGAAATTAGGTCGTGGGCGGACAAGACTATATATCTTATCTACGACGACACCATTTTTTACAATTACAATTCCCAAGCTACATATACTTGAGCGATTGTAGTTCGCCGTTTCAAAATCTATTGATGCGAAATTTAACATTCGTCTATATTCTAAATTACTATTCTCATAAAGAAAAAGCGTGGTACTGTACGCTTATCTTGTTAGAGGTATCGCCAAACACCTTGTAGCAAATAAACAACAGCCCACGCCTGATATGTTGCACAAAATGTACAATCATCAAACAGGAACGCTATGTTTATCCTTGCTACATTAGTCAATTGGCGATTTCCTAAACAAAGGATGAAACTTGACGCTTCTTCAATATGTATAAGCAACCTGTTGTTGCTGGTTGCAAATATACATATTTATTTTCAGAAGCGAGTAGCGTTCAGGCTGTTGCTATTTGCTGCGACAAAAATAAGTCATCTATATGCCAAATCGTTGCGTATGTTGTTTATTTACCTCTTCCTCTCTCTGTTCTTCTGTTGAATAATAGGTTGCTTTGGCTTTTGTTTCTGTTCCTCCTTTTGAATTATCGGCAACCTTGGATCATTCCATGACTCTTTATATTCGGCATCAGACTTATTCACTTTCCAAAGAAATGGATAGGCATAATTTACTCCTCCAAACCATTTTACTTTAGCCTTGGTCATATACCCATTTTCAATCAGAATCTTATCCCTGACACGCATTTCATACTTGCCATATTTCACAAACTCATCAGGATTGTCATAGGAGAACAACAGCTGTTTCTTTTCATCATTTAGGAAAGCATACGCCGAAAATTGAGTTTTTCCATCCTTTGCTGTCATATTTTTAAGGAATATATGACCACCGCCCATCAGCGTTTTCTCTTGCTCATCACTCAATATCACACCTTTAATAATAATATTCCGTTTGGCTACTTGTGCTTTTGCCTCGGCTTCTTTCCTTACCCTTTCTTCAGCTTTTTGTTTGACTTTTAACGCAGCCTCTTGCCTTGCTTTCTGTTCCGCTTGTACCCGTAAAAGTTCTTCCTCTCCTCGTTTTTTCGACTCCTCGATATTTTTTTCTAATGCTTTTTTGATGTTTCCAAAGCTGTATTTTCTATCTACCTCAGAGCCTTTGAAAGAAATATTTCCGTACCGGAACGATACTCCCTCGATTTCAGATGATGTTCGTTTGTGCTTGTATTCAAGCTCTATTCCAAATTTCTGAAGATTATATCGTAGGTCATTAGGTGTTTTGCAATTCGGTAAAACGGTTTTAATCGCATCATGGATATAATATTTTGCCTTATCCGGATTCCTTAATTTCTCATGCTTAACCCTTTCTTTGTCCTTGCCATAAGTCAATCCATATTTGTCTTTTAGCTTCTTACAGACCTTGATATTCCGTTTGTAATCGTGGTTGACTGATATTAATTTCAGGTTATTGTCGATTCGGTTATAGACAATATGAATGTGTTCATTGTCGGTATTGTGATGCCTGACAATGATATATTGGGTGTTTTTTATGCCCATTTCTTCCATGTATTCTTTGGCTAATTGCACCATAAAATCGTTCGTCATCCGCTCCTTATCTTCGGGAGCAAATGATAGTGGAATGTGTCCGGCAGGCTGCTTGATTTCCTTTCTGCCGGAACGTTGCATAGCGAAACTGCGGATAATATCCTGTTTACTTGAAGCTAGCACTCCTTCTACTTCAAGCAACTCGGCAGTATCGTTCATCACATACGATACACATCCCTTGAATGACTTTCCCTTGATATTCTTAGCGATCATCCAGTATCCTTTTAATTCTGATCATCATTCCCATTATATTAATGCTTTCCGCAATATATCCTGC
>DVLR01000104.1 GCA_018715425.1 Candidatus Merdenecus merdavium | reverse complement strand
TGATAATTCCTAAAATAATTCCTAGTACTGCCGATAATAAAATAGATATGATGGCAATCTGTAATGTAACACCTAAACCACCTAAGAGTCTAGATAAATTCTTTCCTTCCATTAGAAAACTAATCTCCATTAATTGCATAACGCACCTTCCTTTCTAGCCATGTAAAAAAGATTGAGAGTGGAAGTAATATTATCCCATAAGCAACGACTAAAATCAGCAATGCTTCATTGGTTTTATAATACATCCCCATTAAATCTTTGGCTACAAACATAAGATCTGCTAAAGCAATTGCACTAAAGATGGACGTTTCCTTTAATAGAAAGATGATGTTTGCACATAAAGCGGGCAACGAAACAGAAAATGCCTGGGGTAATACCACATAGCGCATCAATTGATGTTGTTTAAGACCGATACTCAACCCAGATTCAACCTGTATTTTGCTAACCGCCTCTAAACCACTACGGAAAGCCTCCGCCATATAACTACCGCCTAAGAACGTTAAACCTATAATCGCACATATTTCCGCACTTATTTTGAACCCCAATTTGGGAAGTCCGTAATATAAAAAAAACAACTGAATCAGTAAGGGCGTATTTCTGGACAACTCTATATAAATAGCCACAATCCTCCTTAGTACTGGAATTTTATAGTACTTTATCATACTACAAATGAGTCCTACTATAATAGAACAAATAATTCCTATCACTCCAAGTCTTAAGGTTAACTTGGCTGCCTCTACATATTGGGGGATCACTTTTATTATAAAATTAAGATCCATGCCCTTACCTCCTCATGTTTACTTCTATCTTATGCTGTTTTAAAATAGGGGTACTACTGCACCGTCATATTTTTCTTCAATAAATGTTCTTACACTATCACTTTGAACCGCTTTTACTAATGCTTTGGATTTTTCAGTGTCTTCGTTACCTTCATTTACTACTAATACATTGGCATATGTATCTGCAGCCACTGAATCTGTCGTTTCGAAAGCTAGTGCATCCTCGTTTACATTTAATCCATTTTGAATAGCATAGTTACCATTGATCACTGCAAAGTCAACATCTTTTAATGAATTAGGTACTTGCGCTGCCTCTAGCTCGAGGATTTCGATATTTTTAGGATTTTCTACAATATCGAGTTTTGTGGCATTTAATCCTGCTCCTTCTTTTATTTTAATTAACCCTTCGTTTTCTAATAATAAAAGAGCTCTAGCCTCATTCGTCGTATCATTTGGTACTGCAATCTCTGCTCCATCAGGAACATTAGCTAAATCTGAACTTTTCCCTGCATAGATTCCAATGGGTTCATAATGTATTGCACCAATGGAAACTAACTTAGTATTATTTTCTTCATTGTATTGATCCAGATATGGTTTATGCTGAAAGAAGTTTGCATCTAACTCCCCTGAATCAACAGCCTTGTTTGGTTGAATATAATCTGTGAATTCTTTGATTTCTAACTCATATCCCTCTTTTTTTAATTCTTCCTTAGCTACTTCTAAAATCTCTGCATGGGGAGATGGTGTTGCACCAATTATAATCTTCTTATCATCTTCCTTCCCACATCCAGTTAGTAAACTAATCCCTAAGGTAATAGCCATTACAGATACAAAAAACTTTCTCTTCATCAATCTTCTCCTCCTAATTTCTCTATCTAGTCTTCTCTAGTGTTTTCCTTATGATCTTTTTTCATTTCTTTAATTATTTCTTTTGTCTTGGTGTCTATTTAGACGAATCCCTGTTTCTTGAAAGATTTGAACAATAATAATTAATACAAGAACCGTTGCTACTAAAATCTCTGGATTTCCTTTTCGGTAATATCCATAACGCATAGCAATATCACCAAGTCCTCCTCCACCAATAATTCCTGCCATAGCTGAATAACCCAAGATGGTTGTAACGGCAATTGCTGCCCCTGTAATCAAGGATGGTAAGGCTTCTGGAACTAATACCTTGGTTACTATCTGCATGGTAGAAGCTCCCATGGATTTAGCAGCCTCTATTACCCCATCTTCTACTTCTAATAAAGACGACTCTACGAGTCTTGCAATATAAGGAGTTGCTGCAAATACCAGTGGGACAATCATAGCTTTGGTACCAATAGAAGTACCAACAATGAATCTTGTAAGTGGATCAAGAGCTAATAATAAAATAAGGAATGGTACAGAACGTATCATATTTGTGATAAATCCCACTACCATATTTGTTTTTTTCATAGGTTTGATTCCCTCGCTGTTTGATATCACTAAAAGTAATCCTACAGGAAGACCTAAAACAAAAGATATCAAACTAGAAACAACTGTCATAATAAGGGTTTCACCCGTTCCTACTAGTAATAGTTTTACAAACTCATCAATACTCATCCTTAGATACCTCCTCGTATTTCACGTGTTTATCTTTTAGGTAATGTTCGATCCTTCCAGCCGCTAAAGCATCTTCTGGCAACTGAATTACCATTTGCCCAATGGCCTTACCATCAATATTTTTGGTATCAGCAAAGATAATATTAACAGCTGTTTTACACTCCATTACCATATTTGAAATCACAGGTTCAAAGGAAGATCTACCATCAAAAATAATCCTAATACAACGATTATTTTTAAACTCTTCTAAAGATGCAGATTCCGAAAAAATTAATTTTTTTGCTATTTTAGATTTTGGTCTAGCAAAAACATCAACTACAGATCCTACCTCAGCAATGGTACTATTATCAATAATAGCCACAGTATTGCATACTTCTTCAATCACTGACATCTCATGAGTAATAATAATGATTGTGATTCCAAGATTTTTATTGATATCTTTTAGAAGTTGTAGGATGGATCTGGTTGTGGTTGGATCCAGAGCACTGGTTGCTTCGTCACATAATAAGACTTTGGGATCATTGGCTAATGCTCTTGCAATAGCTACTCTTTGTTTTTGACCACCAGATAGCTGAGATGGATAAGAATGCATTCTATCTGATAAACCGACTAATGCTAGCAGTTCTTCTGCTTTTTGTCTAGCCTGTTTTTTTGATACACCAGAAAGCTCTAAGGGAAAACACACATTCTCTAGTGCCGTTCTTTGCATCAATAGATTAAACTGCTGAAAAATCATTCCCATTGACTTTCTTAGGTTATTTAGTTCTTGCGTATTCAATCTACCTAATTCCTGTCCATCAAAAATAACCTTGCCTTCTGTAGGTTGCTCCAAAAAATTAATACATCGTACTAACGTACTTTTTCCCGCTCCACTTAATCCGATAATTCCAAAAATCTCTCCACCTTCAATCTCTAAATTGATATCTTTTAGAGCTGTAATTTCTCCGGCTTTTGTATGAAATACCTTACCTAAGTGTTTTATCTCTATGATTGGCATGCTCATCTTATACCCAACCTTTCCTTTATCAATATATCTTTTGCTACGATTTATCATAAATATAGTTTCATCCATAATATACATAATTTATTATACCGATTTTCTATGAATAATCAAGCAAAGATATGAGTTTTTCACTCCCCTCTCTATATCATACTATTTTCATATGTTTAATATGTATTGATGCTGTATGAAATTATACCTCTCTCATCCTATTTTGTCAACTCCTTTTATCATCAATGATTAGGGAATCACTACTCATCAAAAAGATCTCTTCAAAGAGAAAAACAATTAAAAAATGCTTGTATCAATGTAAACCTAACATTCATACAAGCTACTCTATCAATATTCTATGTCGATTTCCTTATCTATGATTATAACATAAATTTATTTACTCTGATATATATTTTACCTAAGCCTTGTCATATCTCAATCCTATATCAAAATTTTTTATACTAGGGAAATCATATGTTACGAAAGATGGTATCTTATCTATCTATACTATATGATATCCAGTAATTGCATGTTCAAGAGCCTCTATATAAAGTGCCCCTAATTTACTTAGAGTAATATTTTTATGAGATAGCCACCCTACTGACATGGTTTCTTCGACCATAAGGGGAATGGATATAATATTTGTGCCATTTAGATCCACACTTAAAATCCCAGTAGAAATAGTATAGCCATCAAGACCTATTAATAAATTAAATAACGTTGCTCTATCACTAACTTTAATATCTTTTTTATGAGTTACTGTACTTAATATCTCTTCTGAGAAATAAAAAGAGTTATATTCGCCTTGATCAAAAGATAAATAAGGATAATCTTCCAGATCTTCTAAATAAACTTCTTTTTTCTCAGCTAAAGGATTATCCTTACTAACAAAGATATAAGGTTTCGTTTCAAATAACAGATGAAACTGTAAATCATTTTCCCGAATTAATTTTTTAATGACTTTAGAATTAAAAGAACTTAAATAAAGAATACCTATTTCACTTCTAAGATTTTTTACATCTTCTATAATTTCATAGGTTCTACTTTCTTTTAAAGTATACTGATATTCATCTCCTCCATGGGCTTTCATTAAAGATACAAAAGCATTTACTGCAAATGCATAGTGCTGAGTAGATACAGAAAAATTTTGTGGTGCTGGCTTAGAATTAAAGTAACGCTGCTCTAATAGAGCTGCTTGCTCAATGACTTGTCTAGCATAACCTAAAAACTCTCCTCCTTCAACAGAAAGTACCGTTCCTTTATTTGTCCTTAAAAATATTTGTATTCCAAGCTCATTTTCCAATTCTTTAATAGCATTTGATAAACTTGGCTGAGAAATAAACAGCTTTTTTGCTGCCTCATTCATAGATCCACAATGAACGGTTTCTATTACATATTTTAACTGTTGTAATGTCATCTTTAGATACTCCTATATCTTTATCTTCGCTTAAACTTTATTTTTATCCTATTTTACTTATACATGATAAA
>DVLR01000103.1 GCA_018715425.1 Candidatus Merdenecus merdavium | reverse complement strand
AGGGCGACCTTATTTTAGTTGCAGTATTTGGAGGGGCATTAAGTGGTGTAGGAATTGGAATGGTATTAATGGGACGAGGTACTACTGGCGGTACTGATATGTTATCCGTATTAATTCAACACATGTTACCACAGTATTCAGTACCACAGATTATGGCTATTGTAGATGGTATGATTGTAGTGGTAGGTGCTTATTTATTTGGGCTAAACAAGGCTCTTTATGCTATTATTGCAATCTTTGTAACCAGTAGAATTTCAGATGGATGGATCGAAGGTATTAATTTTTCCAAGGTTGTTTTTATCATCACCGATCATTATAATGAGGTTGCAGATACCATTATGTATGGTTTAGATCGAGGAGTAACAGGAATCAGTGCCACAGGCATGTATTCTAAAGAACATAAGAATTTATTGTTCTGTGTGGTTTCCAAAAAAGAAATTGTAGAATTAAAAGAACTTGTATATGAAGTAGATCCCAAGTCCTTTGTGATTGTCAGTGACTCTAAAGATGTTCTCGGTGAAGGATTCGGAGAGTATAAAAAATAATATTGTATACCTTGCACAGAGAGATGAAATGCATAAAATAATGGAAAAAATGAGAAAATGCATAAATTTTCGTATTTTCTCTTTCTTTTTTTGTAATTATAGATTAAAATATATGTTAGGTTCTTATGGGAAAGAAAAATACATCTTATTTTTCGTTGTGAAAGTTGTATAAGTATAAAGATAAAGGAGTGTAAGAAATGATATCAAACCAAATACTTCAAAATACCATCGAGGGATTAAAAGCAATCACTAGGATTGATCTTTGTGTCATTGATACAGAAGGGAATGTTTTAGCATCTACATTTCTAGGAGCTGAAGAATACCAAGATTCCGTTTTGGCATTTGTAGAATCTCCAGCAGATAGCCAGGTATTATCAGGGCACCAATTTTTTAAAGTTTATGATGAACATCAATGTGAATATATCCTTCTAGCAAACGGCGGAAGTGATGATGTTTACATGGTTGGAAAAATAGCAGCCTTTCAGATTCAGAACTTACTTATAGCTTATAAAGAGCGTTTTGATAAAGATAACTTTATTAAAAATCTATTATTGGACAACCTTTTATTAGTGGATATCTATAATAGAGCTAAGAAGCTACATATTGAAACAGAAGTAAGAAGGGTTGTATTTATTTTAGAGACGAAACAAGAAAAAGATAGTATTACCTTAGAAAACGTCAGAAGTATTTTTGGTAATAAGACAGGTGATTTTATTACCGCTGTAGATGAAAAAAATATTATTGTAGTAAAAGAACTTGGATTAAACGATGGACATGATGAAATGGAAAAGACTGCTCAGATGATCTTAGATTCTCTTGGTTCAGAAAAAGGATTAGGTGCTCATATTGCATATGGTACCATTGTAAATGAAATCAAAGAAGTTTCCCGTTCTTATAAAGAGGCTAGAATGGCTCTTGATGTAGGTAAAATTTTCTTTAATGATAGAGATATTATTGCATACAGCTCACTTGGAATTGGACGTTTGATTTATCAATTACCTATTCCATTATGTAAGATGTTCATTAAAGAGATTTTTGAAGGGAAATCTCCAGATGATTTTGATGAAGAGACTTTAACGACTATTAATAAATTCTTTGAAAATAGTCTAAATGTATCTGAGACTTCAAGACAATTATATATTCATAGAAATACACTTGTTTATCGTTTGGATAAATTACAAAAGAGCACAGGTCTTGACTTGAGAATATTTGAAGATGCTATTACATTTAAAATTGCTCTTATGGTTGTAAAGTACATGAAGTATATGGAAACACTAGATTATTAAAGAAAAAATCCTCTAGGTTTAGAGGAATAGAGCATGTAAGAAATCAGGAGGCTTATACATGATTCAACTAGATAATGTAAGCAAATCATATTCTAAAGGGCAACCGGCATTAAATGAAGTCAGTTTAACAATAGAGCAAGGAGAGTTCGTATTTATTGTAGGAAATAGTGGCTCTGGTAAATCTACCTTAATCAGATTACTTCTTAAGGAGCTAGAACCAACAGAGGGAACCATTACTGTGAATGGAAAACTATTAAACAAATTAAAAAGAAGAAAGATTCCTAAATATCGAAGAGATGTAGGTGTGGTTTTTCAAGACTTCCGTTTATTGTTAGATCGTAGTGTCTATGAAAATGTAGCTTTTGCTCAAAGGGTAGTAGAAACTCCTAGTAGAAAGATTAAAAAAAATGTTCCTATCTTGCTTTCGGAAGTGGGACTTGCTGAAAAGTACAAATCCAACCCCAAAGAGCTTTCAGGTGGAGAACAGCAAAGAGTTGCCATAGCCAGGGCCCTCATTAATAGACCAGCCATTCTTTTGGCAGATGAGCCTACCGGTAATCTAGATCCCAAGAATTCATTTGAAATTATGAAGCTTCTTGAGGAGATTAACGAAAAAGGCACAACTGTAGTGGTAGTTACCCATAACAAGGAGATCGTTAATTCTATGAAAAAGCGAGTCATTAAGCTTAAAAAAGGTACTGTTGTTAGCGATCAGCAAGAAGGTGAGTATACAAATGAGGATTAGTACAATAGGTTATACAACAAAACAAGGATTTAAAAGTATTTATAGAAATAAAATATTTACATTAGCATCCATAGCAACCATAGCAGCTTGTATTTTCTTGTTCGGTTTATTTTACTCCATTGTTATTAACTTTCAACATATAGTAAAAACAGCTGAAGAAGGAGTGGGAATCACAGTCTTTTTTGATGATGGAGTCTCACAAGAAAGAATCGATGAAATTGGTAAAGAAATTGAGGCAAGACCTGAAGTGATTCAAATGAAATACGTTTCTGCAGAGGAGGCATGGAGTAAAGTAAAAGAAGATTACTTTCAAGGAGATGCATCCTTAGCAGAGGGATTTCAAGATGATAATCCCCTCATGGACTCGGCGAATTACGAAGTTTATGTAAATGATATTGAAGCACAGGAAGACTTGGTTCAATACATTAGTAATTTAGAGGGAGTTCGAAAGATTAATCAATCAAAAACAGCAGCGGATATGTTGTCCTCTTTTAATAAATTAGTTGGCTACGCATCCTTAGCCATTATAGGTATTTTAATAGCTGTAGGAGTATTTTTGATCAGCAATACCGTTACAATAGGGATATCTGTTCGTAAAGAAGAGATCGGTATTATGAAATTAATAGGTGCTACAGACTTTTTTGTTAGGGCTCCTTTTATTATTGAAGGGCTTATGATTGGTCTGATTGGGGCAGTCCTTCCATTGACCTTGTTATATTTTGTATATCGTGAGGCTGTTCAGTTTGTAATAAACAGATTTTATTTATTAATAGGATTTATTCAATTTGTACCCGTAACTAATGTATTCAAAACACTGATTCCAATTGCTCTTGCAATGGGAATGGGAATTGGATTTTTGGGAAGTTTTATAACTGTTAGAAGACATTTAAGAGTATAGGTGGTAAATAAGATGATAAGGAAAAAAGTCGGAGTTGTTGGTTTATGTATCAGCTTAATAGCAGGAAGTAGCATGACTACTTATGGTGCTACGAAGGAAGAGGTTCAGCAGAGGAAAAGTAATTTAGAGTCACAGCTTAACAATGCTAATGATCAAATCAGTACGATGAAAAAAGAACAAGATGAGATTTATAAAGTAGTAGAGGAATTGGATGGGCAAATGAACGAGATCACTAACCAGTTGGCGGATCTAGACGTTCAGATGACAGAAAAGCAAAGTGAAATTGAAACAACTCAAGGGGAGCTTGAGGTGGCGAAAGAAGATGAAGCCAAACAGTATGAAGATATGAAGAAACGCATCCGTTTTATGTACGAAAACGGAAGTGGGGCTTATCTCGAAGTATTATTTCAAGCAGAGAATATCACAGAATTATTAAATAAAGCAGAATATGTTAGCAAAATCTCAATATATGATCGAGATATGTTAGTGAAATATCAAGAAACGAAAGAAACAATCGTTGAGATGGAGTCAACTCTTGAGATAGAATATGCTCAGCTTGATGAATTAAAAAATGAAACAACAGAAAAACAAGCATCTGTAAAAGGATTAATCGAAACAAAAAATACGGAAATTGAAAATTATAGAGCAAGTATTCAAACTACGGAAGAATCAGCCAGTGAGTATAGAAATCAAATAGCAGCTGAAGATGAAACATTAAAACAGATTGCTGCAGCTGAAAAAGAAGCTGCTGAAAGAGCACAAAGAGAAAAAGAAGAGAAAGAAAGGCAAGAAATTGCACGGCAGGAAGCAGAAGCTCAAAAAAGAGCAGAAGCTGAGAGCCAAAGTTTGGCTAGTAAAGAAACAAAGAAGGAAACCAGTAAAGAAACTAGTAAAGAGACCAGTAAAGAAACTCAGGAATCAAACAAAAAACCTACAACAAGTACGGGCAGTGGCAGTGGTTCAACAGGAGGATCTAGCAGTGGCACTACAGGGGGCACTAGCGGTGGATCATCAGTAGGAACAGGTAGCTTTATGTGGCCAGTAAGTGGAACGATCACAAGCGAATTCGGTGGAAGAGATGCACCGACAGAAGGGGCATCTACTTATCATAAAGGAATCGATATTGCAGCACCAACAGGTACACCAATTGCGGCAGCTGATTCAGGAACAGTAATTGTTTCTACATATACAGCATCGACAGGTTATTATATTGTTATTAGTCATGGAAATGGTATCAATACTCTTTATATGCATTGTTCAGCCCTTTATGCACAAGTTGGACAAGTGGTAAGCAAGGGGCAAACCATAGCGGCTGTTGGATCTACAGGATATTCTACAGGTCCTCATTTGCACTTTGCTGTAACGGTGAATGGAGCTTATGTAAATCCAAGAAAGTATCTATAGAGATTCTTGTTAATATTTATGACAAAGAGGAATATAATAATGAGATAGAGAAGAAGGGCTTCAGTGGGAGATGATCTCTGACTGAAGCCTTTCTATCCATCCATTAGAAGGAATGGTTTATCTAAAAGGAAAGAATTTAATAGTCAGTCCTATTGATTCTTAAGGAGGCAAAACATGAAAAACAACAAAGGTTTTGGCAAAGGGATATTATGTGGGCTACTTGTCATGATCTTCCTTGGAATAGGTGCTTTTTTCATCTTACAGAATAGAGGAATTGTTTCTGTAAATTTAAGGCCTGTAAACTTGGAGGAATCTAATGTACCACTACCTGGTAGCGAAGAAGTAAACAGTAAGCTAAATGAGATGCTAAGTAAAATCAATGCCTATTATCTAGAAGATATTGATTATTCCCAGTTAGTAGATGGAATGTACGCAGGTTTAGTAAAAGGTCTAGAAGATCCTTATTCCGTTTACTACACAAAAGAAGAATTAAAATCAACAATGGAATCCACAGAGGGTAAATACTATGGTATAGGAGCCACTATGTCACAGGATAAAGAAACAGGTATCATCAAGATTGTTCAAATGTTTGAAGGAACACCAGCAGAAGAAGCAGGTCTTCTTCCAGAAGATATCTTATATAAAGTAGATGGTGCAGAAGTAAGTGATATGGATTTAACAGAAGTAGTATCTTTGATAAAAGGAGAGGAAAATACGAAAGTTACTTTGACTATAGTAAGAGAAGGCCAAGGGGACTACATGGATATAGAAGTAGAACGAAAAGAAGTGGAAGTGCCAACCATTGAACATGAAATGTTGGAAGATCAAGTAGGATATATTAAAATCTTACAATTTGATGTCATAACAGAAGAGCAGTTTAACGCAGCTATGGAGGATTTAAATAACCAAGGTATGGAAAAACTGGTGATAGATCTTCGGAATAATCCTGGTGGTGTTCTAAGCACTGTGGTTCATATGCTCCAACAGATGTTACCAGAAGGAATGATTGTATATACAGAAGATAAATACGGTGAAAGAGAAGAGTATAAATCCGATGGTAAGCATGAGTTTACCAAGCCGCTGGCTCTCCTTGTCAATGGGAACAGCGCTAGTGCATCGGAGATTTTTGCAGGTGCCATACAAGATTACGGAATAGGTACTTTAGTAGGTACCACTACTTTTGGAAAAGGCATTGTTCAAACACTGGTTCATTTAGATGATGGTAGTGCAATGAAATTAACGATTTCTAAATACTATACACCAAAAGGAAACAACATTCATGGAATCGGGATTGAACCAGATATAGAGATTGATTTGACCGAGGAGTTAAAGCAGCAGTCAACCATCACAAAAGAAGAAGATAATCAGCTTCAAAAAGCTCTAGAGGTCTTGAAAGATAAATAATATACAAAAAATTTCATCTATCTATAGAATTGGCAGGGTGGTTATGATATGGTAATTATAGATGGATATATTAGGATAAGGAGGAGAACAAATGAGAGAGTTTGTAATTACAACAGATAATATGGCGGATTTACCTCAGAGCTTTATAGACGAAAAGGGATTAGGTGTCATGTCGTTAACGTATATGATCGATGGTGAAACTTATGATATGAACCATGAACTACCTGTTCATGAATTCTATGAAAAAATGAGAAAAGGATCTATGCCTACAACTTCACAGGTTAATCCAGAATCTGCAAGGGAAGAGTTTTTAAAATATATTCAAGAGGGAAAAGATATTCTTCATATTGCCTTTTCATCTGGTTTAAGCGGTAGCTATCAAAGTGCAAAAATTGCAGCTGATGAGCTTTTAGAAGAGTATCCAGAGTCTAAAATAGCCGTAGTAGATTCTTTAGCAGCTTCTCTCGGAGAGGGATTGTTAGTGCAAAAAGCAGTGGTGATGAAAGAGCAGGGCAAGTCTTTCCATGAAATTCATACATGGTTAGAAGAACATAAATTAAATGCATGTCATAACTTTACAGTCGATGATTTATTTCATTTATTTAGAGGGGGAAGAGTAAGTAGAACTACAGCTATTCTAGGTACTATGATCAATATTAAACCCATTATGCATGTAGATAACGAAGGTAAGTTAATTCCAATTGGGAAGGTCCGTGGGCGAAAGAGATCTTTATTAACCTTAGTAGATAACATGGAAAAACAAATGGGTAGCTATCGAGATAAAAACGATATTATTCTTATTAGCCATGGTGATTGTCTAGAAGATGCATATTTTGTAAGAGATGAGATTACCAAACGTTTCGGATTTACTGAGTTCATTATCAATCATGTTGGTCCTACCATTGGAGCACATTCAGGTCCTGGTACTTTAGCCCTATTCTTTTTAGGAGAAGAAAGATAATCGGAAGTAGTAGGATGATGACATCATACGTGAAAGGAGGGAGACGTAGTCATGACTCAAAATATGACAAAAGGTAATCCATTTAAGCTATTGCTTCTTTTTTCTGTTCCTGTATTTTTAGGTAATTTATTTCAACAGCTTTATAATCTAGTCGATTCTATTGTAGTAGGAAGATACGATGGTGTGGTAGCATTTGCGGCTATTGGAGCAACTTCATACCTAGTCTTTATGGTAATGGGGTGGCTGAATGGATTAACGAATGGTTTCAGTATTTTAATTGCTCAAAGCTTTGGTGCAAAGGATATGAAAAGACTTCGCCATTACGTAGCCATGTCTTATTATTTAAGTATCGGTATGACCTTAGTTTTGACGGTCATCTTGTTAATCTTTAATAAGAATATACTACTCATGTTGAATACACCAGACAATATCATCGATCAAGCCAAAGATTATTTGACTATTATTTATGCAGGCTTACTAGCTACTGTGATGTATAATCTTTTAGCTAG
>DVLR01000102.1 GCA_018715425.1 Candidatus Merdenecus merdavium | reverse complement strand
ATTTTGGGGATCAATCAGTGTCGCATGAAGTCTATATAGATAAGGATCTTTTCGTCCATTCCAAAGATGTGGATTCTGCACCTGTAGCATTACACTACTTTTGCACCACTCAGTCTGTAATTTCGCTATTGTTTCCCCATCCTGTGTCAGGATTGTGTACTCCACTAAAAGTCCTGCTTTCGGATTCTCTACATGACTTTCTATCCTAATTTCAGCACAACTATTTGCACTCTCTGCATGGACGAAAATACCACTGGATCCGTATTCGTTCATCGCAAAATGTGTCTTGTGAACCATACACAACGTCACATCCCGATAGATACCACCATAGAAAGTATAATCTGCCGTTCTTGGATACACATCTGGATTGTCACTGTTGTCAGCACGTACACAGAGTAGTACATCTTTCATTCCTGCAAACTCACTAATGTTTACACGAAACCCAGAATAGCCTCCAGCATGAGAACTGAGCTTTTTCCCATTTATATACACATCTGCCACACTGTTGACGGCTCCAAATTCAATGTAAAGTTCTTTATCATTACCTATATCTGGCAATGACAGCCGTTTTTGATACCAGCATCCTCCGCGAAAATAGTTGTTTCCACCGTCTTGTCCATCAAATTGATTCCATGTATGGGGAATATTTATAGTATCTGCATTTGTCCTTGGAAAATCATGACTTGCATATTCTGGTAAGTCCTCTTTACTAAAAAGCCATCCGTTATTTATATTTATACATGTTCTCATTTCGTTCCTCCTAATCTTTATCCGCATAATATATTTATTTTATTTAACACGAAATCAGCAAGAAATAAAAGAATGAAACTATAATAATTAGTACAATTCTACTATTTCTGCTTTTCGTAGTACATTTTTTTCGCAAGTGTATGGTAATCTTTCCGGTAATTTGTCGGCGACATATTCATTCGTTGTTTGAAAACTCGTGAAAAATAATTATAATCCTCAATTCCAACCTTTTCTGCCACTTCGGTAATTGGCAAGTCAGTGTTTGCTAATAGGGTAAGGCTACGATTGATTCTCACCTGATGAATATATCTTGTAAGCGAAATTCCCTTTTCGTTCTTAAAAATAGCCGATAAATAATTCGGCGTCAGCCCCAGATACTCCGCGATACTATTTACTGTAATTTTTTTTGTATAATTTAACATCACATAATTCATCACCTTGCGAACCTGTCTGGAACCCTCATTGATTGTGTATTCTCTTGATAGCCTGCAGTAATCATCCAGCATCCGTGCAGACCACATGGATTCATCCTTTTCTAGTGAATCTGTATTTGTTGCAAAATCTCGGATATAGGATGCATACACATGTTCGATGAGCACCGACGGAATACCTGCTTCTGTAAGTGCCTGCTTGTATAGGATATTATAAGAAAGAAGACGCAGCATGGAATTCATCATAGAATGTCGGAAATATCGAGTTTTATCCTTTATTTCTAAAAGCATCCCAGCTTCTCTCCGTTTCCCCTGCGCAACCAAAGATCGTAGTTCTTGCTCATGTTCATACTTTTTATCTACACTGCGTAAATTAGATGTATCTAGAGTAATGTCCTTGATTTTTTCCTTAGATATGATATTCATGTTAATTCGATGTAATTCTTTTGTACTGCTTTTTTCTGTCATATTGTAAATATGCCGAAAGACAAACTGTATTGGATGTGCATTGGCATGCTCATTGGTAATACATTTCAACCAAGTATTGAGAATGTAGTTATAATTTTTTGTAAGATGGTACCTCGTCACATAATCCTCCACTTCTTTGCTAGTAGGTCTTTTATATCTCAGAGGACCCATCACGATGTATCCTTCATACTCAGGCATATGATAAACCAGTAGATGAATCCCAAAATCTATCACAAAATGCGTACCTTCCCCACATTCAATATCTCGAATAATTTCCCGTTGGAAAAAACCTATCAAATGACACTTGATGATATCTGGACATATCGGATCAGGTATGAACTCTTCATTCTTACATTCTTCAGTCATATAGAAAAAATTTGTTTCAGATATACCGTTAATCATGTTAATAAAATCACGTATCTTCTCTATTCTTTTGTTTCCCATAAGATATTCTCTCCTTGTATCTCTATATTATGACTTCTCGAAACTATTCTATCTCAGAATAATTTTATCCACAACTTGTTTTTAACTCTGTTCATAGATATGTGCTAAATAATATATAAAAATTCTATTTTTTGCGATACATGATACCTATAATGAATTTAACGAAGATAACAGTTTGACCTTTGGGTCTATAGAGTGAACTGTTACCTACAAAATATAATGGCTTTAGATTTGTCGTAAGTTATCAAAAAAGGAGGGCAAATATATGTTGTCAAAATCAAAAGAAGAAAACCGTCCTTTCGGTTTGAGGGACAAAATAGGATACCTTTTTGGTGATCTTGGAAATGATTTTATGTTTAATTTTGCAGGTTCTTATTTATTGGTATTCTACACAAAAGTCATGGGAATCAATGGAACTTTGGTTGGTCTCATGTTTTTAGTTTCCAAAATAGTGGATGCATTCACAGATGTCACAATGGGACGTATTGTAGACACATGGAAACCTGCAAAAGACGGACGTTTCCGTCCTTGGATACGTAGGATGTGTGGTCCTGTGGCAATTGTCAGCTTCTTAATGTACCAATATAGTCTTGTCGATGCAACTATGGCAGTCAAGACTATCTACATGTGGGTTACCTATCTTTTATGGGGCAGTATTTGCTACACAGCAATCAATATTCCATATGGTTCCATGGCAGCAGCAATTACAGAAGATCCAAAAGGACGTGCTTCCCTTTCTACATGGCGTAGCCTTGGAAGTACATTTTCTGGTATTTTTATAGGCGTTATTGCTCCACTTGTTCTCTACACTAGTGATGTCAATGGAAATCAAGTTGTAGTTGGACCGAGATTCACCATCGTAGCAGGTATTTTTTCTATAGCTGCAGTTATCTGCTATATTATCTGTTATAAATGTACAACAGAACGTGTCAAAGATTTACCGAATGTCAACAATACAACTCTTGGTCAGACCTTCAAGGGTATTTTTATGAATAAGGCTTTATTAATATTAATTTTATGTTCCGTTCTTTTAATGCTTTGTTCCAACGTTACAAACGGCCTAAATCAGTACTTATTTATCGATTACTTCAACAGCAAAAATGCATTATCTATCGTCACAATCATTGGGCTTGTCATTTCAGTATTGATGGCTCCGTTTATTGCAAAAGTCACAAGTAAATTTGGTAAAAAAGAAACATCTGCAGTGGTATTTATCATCGGTGGTGCATCATGTGCACTTCTGTTTATCCTACGAGTAAAAAATCCATGGGTTTACATTGCAATCAACTTATTTGCAACTTTTGCATACGGATTTTGGAATATGACTGTATGGGCACACGTATCTGATGTTATTGACTATCAGCAAATTAAAGTACATAAACGAGAAGATGGAACGGTATATGCTTCCTATTCCTTCTCTCGTAAAATTGGACAAGCTCTTGGTAGTGGTCTTAGTGGTATGGTACTTGGATGGATTTTATTTGATACTACAAAGGGTGCAGTACAAACAGAAGCAGTTAAAAATGCTCTTTACTCTGTATCTACAGCCATTCCAGCGGTTGTATACATTATCGTAGGATTGATTCTGATGTTTGCATATCCTCTGACAAAAAGAGTAATCAACGAAAATGTAGAAGAACTGAAGCGCAGGCGTGAACAAAATATCCAGTAAAACGTTTCTTTGATTTCATTATAAGCCAGTGGCTGCTACAATTTATGATATGTTCCATTTTTTGAATCCATCTAAAATTGCAGCAGTCCTTTTTATTTGATTGCATACGAAAGAATAGATAGTGATAGCAGGAATAATGATTAGGATTCAATCCCATCTTCAAAATACTAGTGATAGAACAACCGAAACCTAGCATATTGATATACTACTGGAAAATATATCGGAGATTGGGAATTGGTCAAATAAACAGCTTCTAAAAACAGAAAAAGAACCGATGGCGAAATCTGAAACTAGATTCACTCATCGGTTCTTTTTCTATTCACTTACTACGTGAATGGAAAAATTTAATTAAAAATAACGTTAAAATATCTATTACTTACATTTTCCTTTTACTTTTCAATTTATAAACCAAACCTAACGTCTGTACAGCCACCAGAGGTGTCATAGCTATCATGGCAATAATTCCAAAACCATCTATCAGAATATTTGCAGTAGGTATCGCTCTGGATGCACCTTGTGCAAAAGCTAATATAAACGTTGCTGTCATGGGGCCAGATGCTACGCCGCCAGAGTCATATGCAATTCCAACGAAAATGGATGGAACAAAGTAGCTAAGTAATGCTGCTAGTGCAAATCCTGGTAGCAAGAAATGCCATAGTTTTAAACCAGGTATCATAATCCTAAACATCGACATTGCAACTGCAAATGCAATACCAAGGGATAAGGTGATTAAGATGGACTTTCTCTTGATATGGCCATTTGTTACTTCTTCAACTTGTTCAGTCAATACATAAACAGCTGGCTCAGCTAGAACAACTAACATACCCAAAAGAAAACCGATACCAGGTAAGATCCATTTATTTTCTAATTCTGCTATTTCATGTCCCATTTCCCTGCCAACTTCCATAAACCCGGCATTTACACCTACCATGAATAAGGATAATCCAATATATGTATACAAAATACCTTTTAAGATTTTATTTCTACTACTCTTATCTAATTTAAATGAAAAATAATTAAATAAGAGAAATAATATTAACAAGGGAGCAAGTGTAACGATAGAATCCTTCAACATCTTAGGAAAAATCTCTAGATAAGGTCTGATAATCCCTTCATGATTCTGAAATACTTCTGCATGTGCTTGTATGTTGAGTTTCCCCTTTACAATATTTAATAGCATCAATGCTATAATGGGTCCTGCAG
>DVLR01000101.1 GCA_018715425.1 Candidatus Merdenecus merdavium | reverse complement strand
AAAGATTTAGAAGAGACGAACAAACGCCTAGATACCATTGTAGATGTAATAAAAGAGGAAATGAAACGCACTGGTATTAAATGCTTGTGGGGAACAACCAATGCTTTTAGCGATGATAAGTTTGTCCATGGAGCAGGTACCTCTTGTAATGCAACGGTATTTGCTTATGCAGCGGCGCAGATAAAAAAAGCCATGGAAATCACCAAAGAACTAGGGGGAGAAAATTACGTGTTTTGGGGAGGCCGTGAAGGCTACGAAACCCTCTTAAATACCAATACAGGATTAGAATTAGATAATCTTGCTCGTCTCTTGCACATGGCTGTAGATTACGCAAAGGAGATCGACTTTAAAGGACAATTCCTAATCGAACCTAAACCAAAGGAACCAACGAAACATCAGTATGATTACGATGTATCCACAGTATTAGCATTTTTAAGAAAATATGATTTGATGGATGACTTTAAGCTAAATATTGAAGCTAACCATGCAACTTTAGCCCAGCATACCTTCCAGCATGAATTAAATATGGCTAGAATCAATGGTGCTTTAGGAAGTGTAGATGCCAACCAAGGGGATTTATTATTAGGATGGGATACAGATCAATTCCCTACTAATGTTTATGACACAACCTTGGCTATGTATGAAGTATTATTAGATGGAGGCTTTACCAAAGGTGGCCTAAACTTTGACTCTAAAGTGCGTCGTGCATCTTTTGAAGAAGAGGATCTATTCTATTCCTACATTGCTGGTATGGATACATTTGCAAGAGGACTTAAGGTTGCAGCTAAGCTATTAGAGGATAGAGTCTTCGAAGATTTTAAGGAAGAAAGATATGCAAGCTATCATGAAGGTTTAGGAAAAGACATCGTTGATAATAAAATTGGATTTAAGGAGCTAGAAGCCTATGCCCTTAAGCATGGAGTAACTAAGAACCGATCTGGACGTCAAGAAATGTTAGAAGGAATTTTGAATCAATATATTATGGAAACGAAATAAATAAAAACAAAAAACAATGTGTCTGCTAGGATTAGCAGGCACATTGTTTTTCGTTTTAGGCAACAAGGATACGCTTTTCAGAGCTTTTTACTTTATACAGATATCCAATGTATATGAAATCGAATATGAAGCATATGGCACCAGATATTAAAATGAACATATTGCCTTCTAATGCGCCATAGATTGTTGGCGTCAATGTTCCAATACACTTACAAATTGCAATTGTCATAGTCTGTCCTTCTGAACTTTTTCTCTTATCTAATAAAGCAAGGAAGGATAAACTCATGGCAATGTTCTGTAGGTAAGCAGAATATTTTTCTCCTTCTACATTTCCAAACTCATAGATAAACAGAATTTGCAATACAAATGCTGTGATGATTACAAGTAACGTCCAGGGAATGAAAAACTTTTTCTTTGCACCAGTAAAATCCTTCCTTCCGTATTTCAGCCAAGTTATGACAATAAAGATGTCAAGAATAAACCAACAGGAATTGGCAATAGCCTGAGCCCCAATGTTGTGACGTATGAATAAATCTGTATAGGCATAGATTCCTTCCCATGCGAAATTAAGTGCAAGTACAAATAGTGGCATACAGTAGGTTTTCTGTTTGAAACCATTACGGATACATTCGATATAAACTATAGACCAACATATCCCACTGATACCAATTAAAATTGTGATGATAACTTGAAACATTGCAAAATCCTCCAATCGTAAGTATAATAAGTGTAACATCTGTAACACTTATTATATATATACTTAAATAAATATGGAAGATACAGATATGCAGAACCTGTTACACTAAGGGAGGATTATTATGAAACCATCGGAACACAGTAAGGAATCACTGGCACTTGCGTTGATTTATCTTATGGAGAAGAAAGATTACAATGATATAACTGTTACGGATCTAGCTAAGAGGGCAGGCGTGTCCAGACTGACTTTCTACAGAAACTTTGAGACCAAGGAACAAATTCTAGTATGGCATATTGAGAAGGGATTTCAAGAGTATATGGATTCTTTGGTGAAACTTGAAAAAATGGATCTGTCCAGTGCATTGATTTTATGCTTTGAATTTTGGAACACAAGGAAGAAAGAAATTTTAATTTTCATTCAGCAAAATATGTCCTATATCTTTCTACAACCATTTGATAGATGTATGGTACTCATGCTGAATAAAATTGGAGTTGCTGGACATTTCACAGAAACCCAAAAACAATTTTTAATTGGTGGAATGTTTATGGATATGATTACGTGGATACAGACAGGACAAAAGAAATCACCCCATGAAGTTACAAAAGAAATACTTGAAATGTTTTCCCCTGAATTTTTGTTTCGGTGATAGCTCCTGCAGAATCAAAAAACAGAGAAAAATCTAAGATCAGAAGAATCCGAAGCTATTTTATTTAAACACTTCTGGTTTAACCATATAAATCGAAAATTTTTTTATGATCTTTATTTTCATGTGTTTCTAGACGTTTGAAATCTTGTAAAAATACCATTCATATGGTATTCTATAGTGTATGCATAAATTCATATAATAATAGGAGCATATTGGTAATTTATGAAATAGAAATAGGATCATTATGGAGGAAAATATGAAACTCTTAAAGCAATTATTAGAACATTTGGATTATACTCAAATGAATGAAACAAAAAAGATCCATAATATAGAAATAAAAGATGTAGTATATGACTCAAGAAAGGTATCTAAAGATAGTCTTTTTATTTGTATAAAGGGAGCTGTGTCAGATGGACATAAGTTTGCTCAAGATGTAATAGACAAGGGCGCTACTGTCGTTGTAGTACAAGATGATGTTGAGGTAACTGGAGATGCTTTAATTATTAAAGTAGAAGATAGTAGATATGCATTGGCATGTATTTCAGCAGCATATTTTGACCATCCGGCTAAAGAATTAAAAGTTATCGGAATCACTGGTACCAAAGGAAAAACCACAAC
Organism: Candidatus Merdenecus merdavium; assembly: GCA_018715425.1. Taxonomy (GTDB): domain Bacteria; phylum Bacillota; class Clostridia; order Lachnospirales; family Lachnospiraceae; genus Merdenecus; species Merdenecus merdavium. The sequence goes on along the minus strand of DVLR01000101.1, from coordinate 2,067 downwards.
GGCCTATATGGTAAAATCCATATTAGAAAGTACTGGTCTTAAGGTTGGTCTAATGGGAACCATAGAGATTTTGATAGGTGATAAAGCTATAAAGGCTGATAATACAACACCAGAATCTTACCTTATACAGGAATACTTTCGACAGATGGTAGTAGAAGGATGCGATGCCGTTGTAATGGAAGTCTCCTCTCAAGGATTAAAACTTCATAGAACGGCAGGATTTGATTTTGATATTGGAATTTTTACAAACTTAGAGCCAGATCATATTGCTCCAAATGAACATGCCGATTTTGAAGAATATATGGCTTGTAAATCCTTATTATTTAGACAGTGTAAGCTAGGAATTGTAAACATGGATGATAAGCATTTGGACGGTATTCTAAAAGATCATACTTGCCAAATAGAAACGTTTGGTTTTTCAGAACAAGCGGACTTTTGTGCATCAGGTGTTGAACTGGTGACAAAACCTGGCTACTTAGGAGTTACTTATCAAGTTTCAGGTAAGATGAATTTCCAGGTGGAAGTAGATGTACCTGGAAAGTTTAGTGTTTATAATTCCTTGACGGCTATTGCTATTTGCCATCATTTTAAAGTTCCAGAAGAGAATATAAAAAAGGCATTAAAAGAGGCGAAAGTAAAAGGCAGAATTGAAATGATTCCAGTTTCAGAAGAATTTACTCTGATGATTGATTACGCTCATAATGCAATGAGTCTTGAAAGTTTACTGAGTACTTTAAAGGAATATAAACCAAATCGTTTAGTATGTTTGTTTGGTTGTGGCGGAAATAGAGATAGAAATCGTCGTTATGAAATGGGCGAAGTTTCAGGCAGATTGGCAGATTTATCTGTTATTACATCAGATAATCCAAGGTTTGAAGAACCGCAAATGATCATAGATGATATTATTACTGGGATTCAAAGAACAACAGGTAAGCATATTGATATTGTCAATCGTAAAGATGCTATCGCTTACGTCATTGACCATGGACAGCCAGGAGATATTATTGTATTAGCAGGAAAAGGTCATGAGGATTATCAAGAGATTGAAGGAAAAAAATATCCAATGGATGAACGAGTTTTAATTAAAGAAATCCTAAAGGAGAGAAGAGAGAAGTAAAATAAAAACAAGTGAAGTACAGAAAGAGGTGAGCGGGATTGAGCAACAGTCAGTTATTTGCAAACGTCATTGTAGATATCTCTCATGAGAAATTGGATCGGTCTTTTCAATATCTGATTCCTGCTGATCTCGTAGAAGTATTACAAGAAGGCATGTTGGTAAAGATCCCTTTTGGAAGAGGAAATCGTCTGATTAAGGGCTACGTAATAGAAATTACGACTCGGCAAGAATTCGATGTTTCAAAGATGAAGGAAATTGACAGTATTTTAGAGATGGGAATGGAAATCGAATCAAAATTAATTGCTTTAGCAGCATGGATGCGGCGAAATTATGGTGGTACCATGGCCCATGCTTTGAAAACAGTGTTGCCAGTGAAGGAAAAAGTGAAGGTAAAAGAAAAGCGATTTCTTCATTTACAAATACCAAAAGAAGAGCTAAAAAAACGTTTGGAAGAGTGTAAAAGAAAACATTTTACAGCAAAAGCAAGACTTCTAGAAGCTTTTTTAGAAGAAGATACGCTTTCTTATGAGTTAGTAATAGGAAAATTAAACATTACAAGATCTGTTATTACTGGAATGGAAAAGGATGGAGTATTAACCATTACATCAGAACAAGTTTACCGAAATCCATCTATAGAAGGAGGGATAAGTGATGTTCACACCCTTCTAAATCAGGAACAACAACAAGTAACTCAAGCTGTTTTAAAGGATGTGGAACAAGGCATCTATAAAACGTATCTTCTTCATGGTATTACTGGCAGTGGGAAAACAGAAGTATACATTGATTTGATTGCCCATGGAATAGAGAAAGGAAAGCAAGCCATTGTATTGATTCCGGAAATATCCTTAACTTATCAAACGGTAATGAGATTTCATAAACGATTTGGCCAACGTGTTTCCATAATGAATTCCAGGATGTCTAAAGGGGAAAGATATGATCAGTTTTTAAGA
>DVLR01000100.1 GCA_018715425.1 Candidatus Merdenecus merdavium | reverse complement strand
AATCCTATTTTACCACTGTATCAAAAAAGTAGAAAAGGCCGTTTAAATCTGGGAGGAAGCGGATCAGTTTATTCTGAAGATGTTCGTCAGATAGAAGCATTTTTGCGGCCGTTATGGGCTCTAGGTCCTTATTTAGTCGAGGACGGGCATGATGAACTGGAGTATGAGTATTTAGAAGGAATTAAGGCTGGAACAAATCCGTCAAGTCCAGAATATTGGGGACAAACGCATGATTATGACCAGCGTCTAGTAGAAATGGCTTCTCTGGCCAATACGCTATTATTAGCAAAAGAAAAAACGTGGGATCGATTCAGCCAGGAAGAGCAAGATCATTTATTTAATTGGTTAATTCAAATTAATCACCACGAAATTCCTTTGAGCAACTGGCTGTTTTTCAGGGTTTTAGTAAATATTGCCATGAAGAACTGTGGAAGAGAATGGGACGAAGAACGCGTAAACAAGGATTTAGACATTATCGACGGTTGCTACATCGGTAACGGTTGGTACTACGATGAAAATCCTTCACAGATGGACTATTATATTTCGTTTGCTATTCATTATTATAGTTTGATTTATTATAAGTTTATGAAAAAAGACGATCTTTTACGATCATCGGTTATGAAAGAACGAGCGATTACCTTCGCACAAACATTTAAATATTGGTTTGATGAAAAGGGAGAGGCAGTTCCTTTTGGAAGAAGTTTATCTTATCGTTTCTCCCAATGTGCTTTTTGGACAGCTTTGGTATTTGCGGATGTTGAAGCTTTACCGTGGGGTGAAATAAAAGGTATTATCAGTCGGAATATGCAACAGTGGATGAAAAAAGATATTTTTAGCCGAGATGGAATTCTTACCATCGGTTACCATTATCCAAACCTAGTGATGGCAGAAGGATATAATGCTCCGGGTTCACCATACTGGTCATTGAAATCATTTTTATTATTAGCTGTTCCTGATAAACATCCGTTTTGGGAGTCGGAAAGTTTGCCGATCAATTTTAAAGAAAAACAAAAGGCTATTCCAGAAGCAAGAATGTTGATTTCTCAGAGTGAGGACCAGTTGCAAGCGTATGTAGCGGGACAATTGGAACAAAAGCAAGCTCATATAGATGCGAAATATAGTAAGTTCGTCTATTCCACAACTTTTGGGGTAAGCGTGTCAAAAGGCTCGATTTATTATAAACAAGGTGGCTTTGACAATTGTTTAGCCTTGTCAGAAGAAGATACTTACTATCGAAGCAAATTGATTACCGATGAATATGAAATCCATGATGACTATGTAGTAAGTGTTTGGCATCCTTGGAAAAATGTTCGTATTAAGACAACCATTATTCCTATTGTGGATTGGCACATTCGGATTCACGATATTCAAAACGAAAGAAAACTACATGCTGTTGAAGGTGGTTTTTCCGTGCCGATTGAGGATAATGATCGAATTACTGAGTCTGTCAGTGGCGTTCAATATCAATCTCGAGTTGGAACATCCAGTATGTTTTCGATAGAAGGTTATTCAAAGGCGGTAATTCAAACGCCGGAACCAAACACAAATCTTTACTTTAACCGGAATACCTATCCTAGTTTAGAGGTTGAATTAGAAGTAGGCAATCATCGACTTATTAGTTTAGTAGGTGGAACTGTCTTGGATGGTTCTACTGAAATCCCACAAATAGAACTGAATGGGGATTCGTTAGAGCTTCGTTATCAAGGGATGGAGAAAACATTTCTTTTGGATAAGAGTGAATGATGATGAAGAATATTAACACAATGAATCTAATAGAAGAAATAAAAAAAGATACGGAAGAAATTATTGAAAAAAATCAAGTTGCTCCCATTACTGTGGAAGGTTACCAAGCCTATATAGAAAATGGTAATCGTTTACAATTTGAACGGCAGTACTTTGAAAGAAGAAGACAACTCGTCACGCTTGGTTTGGCGCTATTACTTGATGATAACAATCTTTCAAATATTAGAATGCTGGAAAAGATTATGTGGGAAGTTTGTAATGAGTATACTTGGGCATTGCCGGCCCATTTAGATTATGGCGGTGAAGCAGCTTATGATCGAGATAGTCCCTATATGGTTGACCTTTTTTCGGCTGAGACAGCTCAAACGTTATCAGAATTGATTGAAATCCATGGGAATTCATTTTCTCAAATAGTAAAGAGCAGAGTGGAAAGTGAAATTGAAAGACGCGTTTTAAAACCCTTTGAACGAAAAGAGTGGGAATGGGAACACTTGGAAAATAATTGGAGTGCAGTGATAGCGAGTTGTATTGGAATGACAGCTTTGTCGATGTTGAAGAGTCAGCAAGAAAGACAAGAAAAAATAATCAAACGATTATCTATCTCTTTTGACAGCTATTTTAGGAGTTTTGAAAATGACGGGGTTTGTGAAGAAGGGATTGGTTACTGGATATATGGATTTGGTTACTACTGCTACTTTGCTGAAAAATACCAGCAGAACTATCAAAGTGATCAATTTTTATCAGAACCATTATTAAAGAAAATAGCAGCTTTTCCTTTTTATACTCAAATCGGAAACCGTTCATTTGTTCCTTTTTCTGACGCAGAAAATCCGGAGTTGCCTAGCGGACTAATCAGTTTTTGTCATCGCTATTTTCAAGTTCCTGTTCCTTTTCTAGACCAAGCAACTTCACTTCACTTTGATCATTGTTACCGATGGGCCCACTTGTCTCGGAATCTCCTTTGGACAGGTACAGTAGAAAACGAACAAGCTGAAGGAGTTCATTATTTTTCTGATGCAGAATGGCTTGTAGCAAATTTCAAAGAAGAAAAAGTAGTCTTTGCTGCCAAAGGAGGCAGCAATAACGAGAGTCATAACCATAATGATGTAGGACATTTTATCTTTGGAAGTCAAGAAGAATTGCTTTTAACGGACTTGGGTGCAGGGGAATATACAAGAGGATACTTTTTGGAAGAGACAAGGTACAGTATCTTAAATAATCGTTCATTAGGTCATTCTGTTCCTATTATTAACGGCTGCGAACAAATCGCAGGGGATCACCAAGCTGAAAAGGTTGAGTTTACAGAATCAGCAGATGGTTTTCGATTTTCAATGAACTTAGAAGGCGTTTATGGAAAAGAATCACAGATTACTGATTATCATCGAAAATGGCAGTGGGTAAAGGATGAAAAGATGCTTTTTTTGCAGGACGAGATTCATTTTAATCGAAATATGAATAATAAAGTATTGCAAAATTTCATCAGCCATTATCAACCACTTATTCAAGAAAATAAGATTAGTTGGAAGGGAGAGAAGTGTCAAGTAGATTTGTTTTTTTCAGATAAGTTAGATGAAGCTCGGACGATTCGAGAAGAGTATCGAACGCATCAAGGGGATATTCGAGAAGTTTATCGGTTAGTTTTATCTGCAAAAAAGCTAACAAATAATTACAAAAGAAAGTATAAATTACAAGTAAAAGAAAATTAAAGGCGGATGACGATATGGCTAAAGATTTATCACGTTTGAAGGAGGAAGTGGAATTTGTATTAGCGGATGAAATTGATTTTGTATTATCAAAAATCCGAGAAAATATTCCAACATTTTATGACAAAGTCCCATGGGCAGCTTCTAAGAATTATGTATATGAAGCAAAGCCGAATGATTACTGGACTTCTAGCTTTTGGGTAGGCATGCTATTTCTTGCAAAAGAGATAACAGAAAGTACAGAGTTTGATGCAGTTATTGATACACAAGTGAAAAGCTTCCGAGAACGTTTGGATAAGAACGTTGAATTGGAAACACATGACATTGGATTTTTATACTCACTTTCAGCAGTGGCTGATTATAAAGTGAATGGGAATGAAACTTCTAAGCAAATGGCAATTGATGCAGCAGATCGTTTGATGACTCGCTACAGTGAAAAGGCGGGAATTATTCAAGCTTGGGGCAATTTAGATGATATTCATGAGAACGGTAGAATGATTATTGATTGCTTAATGAACTTATCATTGCTTTACTTTGCGTCGGAAATGACAGGAGATGATCGGTACAGAATAGCTGCAACACGACATGCAAAACAAACCCAGAAATATATTGTACGTGATAATTTTACTACCTATCACACATATTTCTTCGATCGCCAGACAGGAGAAGCAGTAAGAGGGGAAACGGCTCAAGGTTTCGCTCATGATTCCTGTTGGGCAAGAGGACAGGCTTGGGGAATCTATGGTTTTACATTAAGTTATCTTCATACAGGGGACTATTCGTTCTTGGAAACAGCTGAGAAAATTGCCGATTATTTTCTTTCCCGCTTGCCAGAAGATGAGGTTGTCTATTGGGATTTAGTATTTGGTGATGGTAGTGATCAGGAAAGAGATAGTTCAGCGGCTGCTATTGCGGCATGTGGATTGTTAGAATTAGCAAAACAATTGCCTCTTTCGCATCCAAAGAGAAAGTACTACGAGGAAAAAGCAGTGGCAATTGTTCAATCGCTTAGCAGTTTATACACTACTAAGGAGTCACCAAATGCAAACGGACTGTTAAAGCATGGGGTATATGATAAAAATAGTAATAAAGGCGTAGATGAAAGTATGATTTGGGGAGATTACTATTACTTTGAAAGTTTAGTACGCTTAGCAAAAAGCTGGTATCAATATTGGTAATAAAAAATAAAAAAAATAGATAATTATCAGGAGGAAAACAAAATGAATAAGTTTACAAAACGTTTTTCACGCTCCGCATCTCTTTTAGCATTAAGTGCTCTTGTTTTAGCTGCATGTGGAGGGAATGCTGACAATGACGCAGATACAAGTGGCAATAACACAGATTCTGGTGCCACAGAAGAACAAACCGACGGACAGACAACTTTGACTTGGTCGGTTTGGGATAAAGATGCAACTGTATACTATGAACCTTTAATTGAAGCTTTTGAAGCTGAGAATCCAGATATTAATGTAGAACTGTTGGATCTTGGTTCAACTGATTATATGACTGTATTAGGAACTCAATTATCTGGAGGAGATACTTCTATTGATGTGGTAACCGTTAAAGATATTCCTGGTTATGCATCTTTAGTTAACAAAAATCAATTAGAACCATTGAGTGAATTAGCTAGTGATATTAACCTAGACCAATATAGTGGTACAGTAGAACAGATTACTGTAGATGATGAATATTATGCATTACCTTTCCGTAGTGATTTTTATGTTATGTACTACAACAAAGATTTATTTGATGCAGCGAATGTAGATTATCCACAAAATAATCTGACATTTGATGAATATGACACATTAATTCGCGAAGTTTCTGAGAAAGCAACTGAAGCAAATGGATCTAAAGTATATGGTGGACATTACCATACATGGAGAAGCCAAGTTCAAATGTATGGATTATTAGATGGTGAGAACACACTCGTTTCAACTGATTATTCTTTCTTGGAACCAATTTATGAAACGATATTAGCGCAACAAGAAGACCAGATTGTTCAAGACTATGCAACTTTAAAAACGTCTAGTCTGCACTATTCAGCAGCTTTCTATCAAAACAATGTAGCAAGTCTATTAATGGGAACTTGGTTTATTCCAACATTAGCTACTGCAATTGAAAGCGGCGAAAGTGAAGATTTCAATTGGGGATTGGTGACAATGCCTTTAACTGAAGGAGCAGAGGAAGGAACAGCCTCAGGTACGATTACAACACTCGGTATTAGTGCTAATTCAGAAAATAAAGAAGCTTCATGGAAATTTGTAGAGTTTGTGACGAGCGAAGAAGGTTCACAAATTATTGCTGATACAGGAACAATGCCTGCTATCCAATCAGAAGAAGTAATTAATACGATTGCTGCATCTCCTGGTTTCCCGGATGATGAACAAAGTAAAGAAGCACTTTCAGTGAAAACAACTTATCTAGAATTACCATTAGATGAACATTCCGCTGAAGTTGAAACAATTCTAAATGATGCACATGACAATATCATGACTAATAATGCTGAAGCTTCTGAAGAATTAGAAAAAGCTGCAGGGCAAGTAGAAGCATTACAGTAATAGAGTTACAGAGAGGGCAGGCATCTGCTTGTCCTCCTTTTTTTAAAGGTGGAAGGAAGGAACGGTTATGAATGATAAAGTAGAGTTAAATGATAAGGTAAGTTCATTTAGTCCCAAAAAGATTCGTCGAATAAAAGAAAACCTAACGGCCTATTCATTTATCGCTCCTAATTTTATTGGATTTGCTATTTTTACACTAGGTCCTATTATTTTTGCTATTGTTCTGTCATTTTATAAATGGGATGGCAGTAATCCTATGGAGTTTATAGGAATTGATAATTTCACAAGAATGTGGAGTGACGTCAGAGTTCATGCTGCATTTTGGAATACATTAATTTATGCTGTGGGAACTGTTCCCTTAACAATGGCATTTGCTTTAGGATTAGCGATCTTGCTGAATCAGCAAATAAAAGGTAGAAACTTTTTTAGAACAGTGAGTTTCTTTCCTTATGTAGCATCATTAGTAGCGGTAGCTGCAGTATGGAACATGATTTTTAGTCCTGTAAATGGTCCAATTAATGAAATTTTAAAGTTATTAGGAGTACTGGATCCGCCAAGATGGGCAGCTGATAGTGATT
>DVLR01000099.1 GCA_018715425.1 Candidatus Merdenecus merdavium | reverse complement strand
ATGTATGCAGGTGACCAATCTAGAAAACCAACGTTAGTAGACTACGGTTTTAGACTTCCATCTGCTAAAGATAACAGACCTCTAAATTTTGATGAATTTGAAAGCAAAATCGATAAGATTTTATACGTATCAGCAACACCAGGAGAATACGAAGAAAACCATGAATTACTTAGAGCACAACAATTGATTCGCCCAACGGGACTTTTGGATCCAAAAGTAGAAGTGCGTCCTGTAGAAGGGCAAATCGATGATCTAGTAGCAGAGGTTTATAAAGAAATTGAAAAGAAAAATAAGATTTTGATCACAACCCTAACAAAAAGAATGGCAGAAGACTTAACGGACTATATGAAGGAGCTTGGCATTCGTGTTAAATATCTGCATTCAGATATTGATACCTTAGAGCGTACCGAGATTATTCGAGATATGAGGCTCGATGTCTTTGATGTTTTAGTTGGGATTAATTTACTAAGAGAAGGGCTTGATATTCCAGAAATCACATTGGTAGCCATCTTAGATGCTGACAAAGAAGGGTTCTTACGTTCTGAAACATCTCTCATCCAAACCATTGGGCGTGCTGCTAGGAATGCAGATGGTCGAGTCCTTATGTATGCAGATGTAATGACCGATTCCATGAAAAAAGCAATCTATGAAACGGAGCGTCGACGGGAGATTCAAGAAGCCTATAATGAAAAGCATGGCATTACGCCTCAGACCATTAAAAAGGCAGTTAGAGATTTAATCAGTATCTCTAAGGAAGTTGATCATTACAGTGCTGAATTTGAAAAGGATCCTGAGTCAATGTCTAGAAAAGAGCTTGAAAAACTCATAAATGATATTGAGAAAAAGATGAAAAAAGCAGCGGCGGAATTAAATTTTGAAGCAGCAGCAGATTTAAGAGATAAATTAGTAGAATTAAAGAAACAGTTACATGATTTAGATTCTTAGATCATGATACCATAAAAATTCCCCTCTTTGTAGGGGCGGATAAAGTAAGAAGAGGATAAACATGGCGAGTAAAAGCAAAGCAAATCCCTTTATAAAAATAAAAGGGGCAAATGAACATAACTTAAAAAATATAAGTATTGATATACCAAGAAATGAATTTGTAGTATTAACAGGACTGAGTGGTTCTGGGAAATCCTCTCTAGCCTTTGATACTATATATGCAGAAGGACAAAGGCGATATATGGAGTCTTTGTCTTCTTACGCAAGGCAGTTTCTAGGCCAGATGGAAAAACCTGATGTGGAGAGTATAGAAGGGCTTCCACCAGCTATTTCTATTGATCAAAAGACAACCAATAGAAATCCAAGATCTACAGTGGGTACGGTAACAGAAATATATGACTATTTTAGGCTTTTATATGCTAGAATCGGAATTCCTCACTGTCCTAAGTGTCATAAAGAGATTAAAAAGCAAACAGTGGACCAAATGGTAGATCAAATTATGGAACTTCCAGAAAGAACGAAGATTTCTTTACTTGCTCCTGTGGTGCGAGGAAGAAAAGGTGAACACGTTAAACTTTTTGAACAAGCTAGAAAAAGCGGATACGTAAGGGTTCGAGTAGATGGAAATCTATATGAGCTGTCAGAAGAAATCAAGTTAGAAAAAAACAAAAAGCATAATATAGAGATCATTGTGGACCGTCTAGTTGTGAAAAAAGGCATTGAAAAAAGACTATCTGGTTCTATCGAAAATGTTCTTGAATTATCGGAAGGATTACTCCTTGTAGATATCGTAGGTGGAGAGCAGATGAACTTTAGTCAAAGTTTTTCATGTCCAGATTGTAATATTAGCATTGAAGAAATCGAACCTAGAAGTTTTTCTTTTAATAATCCCTTCGGAGCTTGTCCTGTTTGCTTTGGGCTTGGATATAAGATGGAGTTTGATTTAGATCTTATGATACCAGATAAAAGTCTTAGTATTTTAGATGGAGCTATTGTAGCCATGGGCTGGCAATCTTGTACAGATAAAAGTAGTTATACTAGAGCGATCTTAGATGCCTTAGCAAAAGAATATAAATTTGATTTAGGCACACCATTCCAGGATTATCCTCAAAAGATTCAGGATATTCTTGTGAATGGAACCAATGGAAAAACGGTAAAAGTATATTATAAGGGACAAAGGGGAGAAGGCGTTTACGATGTTGCTTTTGAGGGCCTCATAAAAAATGTAGAAAGGCGTTACCGAGAAACGGGATCTGATACACAAAAGCAAGAATATGAAACCTTTATGAGAATCACACCGTGTAAAGCTTGTCATGGACAAAGATTAAAGGAAGGAGCTCTAGCTGTAACCATAGCTGATAAAAATATTTATGAAGTAACCACTCTATCTATCGGCAAATTACAAAATTTTTTAAATGAATTAACGTTGACAAGGCAGGAGGAGCTCATAGGTGGAAGGGTTCTAAAAGAGATCAAAGCAAGAATCGCATTTTTAAGTGATGTAGGTCTTGACTATCTAGATCTTGCCCGTGCTACAGGAACATTATCTGGAGGTGAAGCCCAAAGAATTCGTTTGGCCACTCAAATTGGTTCAGGTCTTGTAGGAGTAGCTTATATCTTGGATGAACCAAGCATTGGTCTACATCAAAGAGATAATGATAAACTTCTTCATACATTAAATAACCTAAAAGATCTTGGGAATACCTTGATCGTTGTGGAGCATGATGAAGATACCATGTTTGCTGCCGACTATATTGTGGATATCGGTCCAGGTGCAGGTGAACACGGTGGAGAAGTAGTTGCCAGTGGTTCTGCAAAAGAAATTATGAAAAATAAAAAGTCTATAACAGGAGCTTACTTAAGTGGAAGAATAAAAATTCCTGTGCCAGAGGTTCGAAAAACTCCCACTGGTTATCTTACCATACAAGGAGCTAAGGAAAATAACTTGAAAAATGTAACAGTGGATATTCCCTTGGGTGTTATGACTTGTGTAACAGGAGTATCAGGTTCAGGAAAAAGTTCATTAATCAATGAAATTTTATACAAGCGCCTTGCCAAAGACTTAAACCGTGCTAGAACGATACCAGGTAAGCATAGAAATATTTTAGGAATCGATCAACTGGATAAAGTCATCGATATTGATCAATCACCCATTGGTCGTACTCCTAGATCAAATCCAGCCACCTATACAGGAGTCTTTGATCAGATTCGTGATCTATTTGCATCCACAGCTGATGCAAAAGCGAAAGGTTATAAGAAAGGTAGATTTAGCTTCAATGTAAAAGGTGGACGATGTGAAGCATGTAGTGGAGATGGAATCCTAAAAATAGAAATGCATTTTCTTCCAGATGTCTATGTGCCATGCGAAGTTTGCCAAGGGAAGCGTTATAATAGAGAAACCCTAGACGTCAAATATAAAGGAAAGAGTATTTACGATGTTTTAAATATGACAGTAGAAGAAGCTTTGATCTTCTTTGAACACGTTCCATCTATACGCAGAAAGATCGCAACCCTAAATGATGTTGGGCTATCCTATATCCGTTTAGGTCAGCCATCCACCACTTTATCAGGTGGAGAGGCTCAAAGAATCAAACTAGCTACGGAGTTAAGCAAGCGCAGCACTGGAAAGACCATTTATATCTTAGATGAACCAACTACGGGATTACACTTTGCCGATGTCCATAAATTAGTTGAGATTCTACAAAGGCTTTCTGAAGGCGGCAATACAGTAGTGGTGATTGAACACAATCTAGATGTGATTAAAACCGCTGACTATATCATTGATATAGGTCCGGAAGGTGGAGACAAAGGTGGCCAAGTGATTGCTATGGGAACACCAGAAGAAGTGGCGAAGCATTCAGATTCTTATACTGGAAAGTACGTTGCACGTTATTTAAACAAAGAAAAAGAAGATGAGGGTGGGAAATAAAA
>DVLR01000009.1 GCA_018715425.1 Candidatus Merdenecus merdavium | reverse complement strand
CCAACTTGGAAACATTTGCTCCATGTAGCAATAGCATTGTGATTTCTATCATATATATTACCACGCACAGGTTCCTGATCAAAACGCTGTACTTTGGCATCAGCAGTTAGAGAAGGAAAAATCAGATGATCGTCCCAATCGATTTTATATACGTTATCTGAATTCTTCTTTACAAGCAAGCGATTGGTAAAAGAAATATTACCTGCAACCGTATCCATAGAAGTATCAAATGTTACTATTTTTGCATTCATCTTATCTTCTATTTCTGTAACATTAGATGTAAGATTCTCAGCTTTAATACCTGTATAGATATTTTTATGCCTGGTAACATAATCTTGTCTACTTATATTAGACATGGATTCGTCCGATAAATAATCATACATTTGATCGTATTTACCTTCTGATAATAATGTAAAATACTCCTTCACCAATTGGTCTGGTGTTGGACCTTTCTCATAACTAGTATATAAGTAATAGAGCACTGTAATTGCTGTAGCTATGGCAATTATAATAGTAAATGTAGCCATGAAAATTCGAATCACTTTTCCAGCTCCTACCAGTGCACTGTTTTTTTTCTTCTTTTTCGTACTCTTTTCTTTTTTCTTTTGATTATTTGTAGATTTTGTTTCCTCTTGCACAACGGGCCTCCTTTTACACTCTATTAAAAAATGGTTATTCCTTCTGGATATCTTTTTTTATTTCATCCTTTTTTAATGATTCATTTCTCCCTTTGATTCTATCTTCATCCAAACTTTTTAAAACTTCTGGATATTTTCTAAATACATCTTTTTTAATAAGTGTATAAATAACGGATACGGTAGGAACACTGAGCATGATTCCAGGTAATCCAAAGAATCCTCCACCTGCAGTTACTGCAAAGATAACCCATATTCCAGGCAGTCCAATAGACCCTCCTACTACCTTAGGATAGATCAAGTTGTTTTCTAATTGCTGTAATATATTTAGGAAAATCAAAAATAATACTGCTTTAATTGGAGAAATCAAAGCTAAAAGAAGAAAGGCAATACCTCCTCCTATCCAAGCTCCTGCAATAGGAACCAAAGCTGTAATAGCAATAACTGTACTGATCAATATACCGTAATCAAACTTAAAGAATCTCATACCAATGTAGCATAGACCCCCTAAAATGCAAGCTTCTGTTACTTGACCTACTACGTACCTTCCAAAAATATCACTGCATAACCTAACTACATATTCTGTTCGAACAGCCCATTTTTTAGGTACATAGACGTATACCACCTTTTTAGCCTGACTAAGAAGCCTTTCTTTTCCGGCCAATAAGTTAATGGATACCACTAAAGTTATAATAACTTTATACAGGGCTGATACAAGACCTGATGCTAACGTGACGATTTGCGGAATCATATTTAATAGGTATCGGATCAACCAATTAGCAATACTACTAATACTATCTTTTAAATTATCAAATGCCTTTTCTGGATCAATACTATGAAAATTATATTTATCTGCTGTTTCTATAGCCCATGTTTCTATTGGTCCAATATAATTACCTAAATTTTTAACAAAATTTGAAATGTTAAGGGCAAGTTTTGGAACGACAAATAAAATGACTCCTGTAATAATTGCAAACAATAGAATATAACTTGTTAAAATAGCTAAACCCCTACTTAATTTAGGATTTTTAATGAATTTACTATATCGTTTATTAAAGAATACTGTCGGTTGATTCAACACAAAGGCCAGGACTCCACCAATGAGAAATGGGCTTAAAATATTCCCAATGGTCATAGGCAGGCTTCTAATGGATTCAAAATGAATGATGAAAAATAAGACTAGTCCACCGTATGTAATCAACAGAAGCTTTTGCTTAAATGTTAATTTATTCATCTCACCTTTCCTTTCTATAATATTTTATTATACTATCAAATTCTGAATAAAGCCACATATTCTTTTATAATATGATACAATAACTCATCCCTCAAGACATACTACGGCTCTTTCCCAATGAGATTCCCCTCCTACTTACCAACCTAGAAAAAAGCAGGCTAGTGAAGACTGGTTCACTAACCTGCTTTGTAATACACCTTTCTATTTTCTAAGAAAAGAAAGACATCTTTTACTTATTCTTTTCCGTGTATCCCTTTAAAAATCTTTTCAGCAGTCATTGGTAATTCTCTAATCTGAACCCCTGTGGCGTTTGCAATTGCATTTGCGATAGCTGGTGACGGCGTATTAATAACCACTTCTCCGATTGACTTTGCTCCAAATGGACCAGATGGTTCATAACTACTTTCGAATTCAACACGAATATCCCCAATGTCCATTCTTGAAGGAATTTTGTACTGCATAAAGGAATTTTCATAGACTCTTCCTTTATCACTATAAGTAACTTCCTCCGTTAAAGCCATGCCGATCCCTTGAACAATTCCACCCTCTGCTTGAACTCTAGCAAGGTTAGGATTAATTACAGTTCCACAATCAACTACTGCAGCATAATCAATCAATTGTAAAAAGCCCGTCTCCTTATCTATTTCGACTTCTGCAATTCCCACCATAAATGGCGGTGGAGATACTGGTGAAAAATGAGATGCCGTTGCAAATAACGTATTATCTGTACCAACCATAGAATTATTAGCTATATCTTTTAAAGAAATACTCTTTTCCTCCTTGATCATATAGACTTTATCTCCGTCAAAATCCACATCATCTATAGAGCACTCCAAAGCTTTTGCCCCTTCTTCCATAATCTTAACTCTCAGACGCTCGCAAGCTTTTACTACAGCCATCCCTGTTATATAAGTGGTACTAGATGCATAGGAACCTTTATCATATGGTGAAGTATCAGTATCAACACCGTATACAACAATATTATCGATATGACAATCCATAGAATCAGCCATGATTTGGGCTAAAATCGTATCACAGCCAGTTCCCATATCTGAGGCTCCAATCATTAAACTGTAAAATCCATCATCATTTACCTTTACATTGACTGCTCCTGTATCAATAACAGAAATACCAGATCCTTGCATACACATAGCAACACCTACAGAACGAATTTTACCATTTCCCATATCCTTACACGGATACTTCTCATTCCATTTTATCATATCCTTGGCTTTTGCCATACAGCGGTCCAATGCACAGCTTGTTGCTGTCTCACCATAGTAAGCAGGCATAACATCGCCTTCTTTTACCATGTTAATTTCCCGAATGACAGTGGGATCCATTCCTATTTTAGCTGCTAATTCATTAACTGCAGATTCCATTGCAAAAAATCCTTGAGTAGCACCATATCCTCTATAAGCTCCTGCCGACTGTAAATTGGTATAGACCACATCAAAGGAAAAACGATGGGCCTCTGCTTTTGCATATAAAGGAATGCTTTTATGACCAGAAAGTCCTACCGTTGTAGGTCCATGTTCACTATAAGCTCCAGAATTTGATAAGGTATACATATCAATGGCTTTTATGATACCATTTTTGTCCGCTCCTACTTTGACCTTAATCTCCATTTCATGTCGTGGGGATGCTGCAATCTGACATTCCTCTCTGGTGTAGACTATTTTCGCTGGCTTACCAGTTTTCATGGTGACAAGAGCTGGATAAATTTCTGATACAACAGATTGCTTTGCTCCAAAACCGCCACCAATTCTAGGCTTAATGACACGAATCTTAGACTTTGGAATATTTAATGCATTGGCTAATATTCTCCTGACGTGAAATGTAATTTGAGTAGAAGATATTACATTTAATCTTCCATATACATCTTGATAAGTAAAAGTACTAAATGGCTCCATCATGGCTTGTTGATTGGCTTTTGTATGATAAGTTTCTTCAACAATGTAATCACACTTAGCAAAAGCTGCCTCTAGATCTCCATGTCCATCGACTTCTGAAGATACTAAGTTTCTTTTATTATCAGCTCCTACTTCACATAAAGCTTTCCAGTCTTCTTCTGGATGAACCAGTATATGGTTATCTTTTGCTGTTCTAAAATCTAAAACTGGCTCAAGCTCTTGATAATCTACTTTGATCATTTTAAGGGCACGATTTACTGCTTTTTCTGACTCCCCTGCAACAATTGCAACGGCATCTCCAATAAAGCGTACTCTTTGATCTAAAATATATCGATCATAAGGACTTGGCTCAGGAAAGGTTTGCCCAGCAGTTGTAAATCTACTATTTGGAGCATCTTTGTAAGTTAAGATACAAGTAACCCCCGGTACTTTAAGTGCAGATTTCGTATGAATCTCACGTATCAAAGCATGGGCGAAAGGACTTCTTAGAACCTTTACAATCAAGCAGTCCTTTGGCGCTATATCATTGGTATATACAGGCTTACCTGTAACCAATGCCATAGCATCTTTTTTACGTATTGGTGCATTGACTGCTTTCATTTACTTTCCTCCCTTTTTCTGCTCAGATACAGCTTAATAGCTCTAAGTTGGCCTACATATCCTGTACATCGGCATAAATTCCCTGATAAATACTCCTTGATTTCTGTTTCTGTTGGATCCTCTAATTCATGGACCATGGCAAGCACATTCATAATAAAACCTGGGCTACAGTAACCGCATTGTTCTGCACCCTGATCTGCTAAAAATCGTCCAAAATCTTCGGCTTCTTCTTGCAGACCTTCTATGGTTGTAATATTTTTTCCATCAGCTCTAGCAGCTAATACGTTACAAGAAAGAACTGGAGTACCGTTCATTAAAACGGTACAAAGACCACAATTGGATGTTTCACAACCTCTTTTTACGCTATAACATCCATTCTGCCTTAAAAAGTCTAACAGCAATAGGTCTGCTTCTATATCTTTTTCTATATCTTTTTCTATTTCTTTGCCATTTAGCCAAACCTTAATTGTCATGTTGACCTCCTTTTAATACACCAAGGATACATCTTTGGACATATACCTTTGCTAACTGCCTTCTATATTCCTCTGAAGCTCTCATATTAGAGCCAAAGTTAAATTCTTCTATGACTTTATCTACAAATTTACTAACTTCTTCTTTAGATGACTGACTGCTTAACTTATTTTCAACTGTAACAAGAGCCGCTCTTGTTGGCCTTGCTCCAACTGAAATAAACCATTGATCTTCCTTTAAAGATACTGCACATGCTATAATAGGAAAATCAGTAGCAGAATTTCTCTGTGTCATATAAGAAGTTTTTCGACAATCTTTTTTAATGATAATACGAACTAAAATATCGCGATCTAAATTTAAATTTAGATAATCTTTCATGGAAACGATACCGTGATGGTGTAACTCTACGTAGGAATCTAAGGATAAAAAACAAGTCAATATATCTGAAAATCCAAATCTTCTATAGATACTACCACCGATTGTGGCGCAATTCCTAAACTGAACTCCAACAATATTTCTTACGCACTCTTTCATGACTCCATCAAAATAGCGATTCATAGAATCATGAGTTTCTAATTGACGTAATGTACACATACAACCGATTCTATATTCTTCTTCATCTTCTTCTATAGTATCTAGACCGAGTCCGGATAGATCAATCCCTGTCTGGTAGTTGTGAGGGCTCATTTTAAGCCATGCCATTCCACCGATTACCACATTGGATTTTTTTCGATTTAATTCATAGGCTTCTTCAACACTCTCTACCTTAACAAATTTTTTAATCGTAAACAATTTATTATTTCCTCCATTGATCATAAACGAGATCCTTACAATTTTGAAGTATCTTTCCGTTCATTTTAACAAACAAATTCACATGGTTCATTTTAGCATAGAAACCGTCCTTTTACAACCTGCCATTTACATTTTATCTTATGAAATGACTTTTTATGACAATCATCATTTTTTTATAAAACATATTGTAAATATATACAGAATATTGTATGATAGTACTACTATTTATAAATTTATGAGGAGGCAGGCATGGAAGTTTTAAAACAGAGAATTCTAAAAGACGGCAACATCAAGCCAGGTAACGTCTTAAAGGTGGATAGTTTTCTCAATCATCAGATGGATATTCATTTATTTAATGAGATAGGAAAGGAATTCAAAAAACGTTTCGCTAACAATCCTATTACAAAAATCTTAACTATAGAAACTTCAGGTATTGGAATAGCCTGTATCGTTGCGCAATATTTTGATGTTCCAGTGGTTTTTGCAAAAAAAACACAGAGTATCAATTTAGATGGAGATATGTATTGTACCAAGGTTGAGTCTTTTACTCATAAACGTACATACGATGTGATTATTGCTAAGAAATTTTTAACCCCAGAAGATCACGTTCTTATTATTGATGACTTTTTAGCTAATGGATGTGCTTTATTAGGCCTTATTGATCTTGTTCAGAATGCTGGTTCAACTATTGAGGGGGCTGGTATCGTTATTGAAAAAGGATTCCAAAAAGGTGGAAATATTATTAGAGAAATGGGAATCCATTTAGAATCTCTAGCTATTATAGAATCTATGACAGATGACACTCTAACCTTCAAAGAATAAATCATCTTTATTATAAGAATTTTCTGTAATTTTAAATACATTTTTTGGTAAGCAGAATGTAAAATAACGAAAAAGAAACCATAAGATTCATGATGATCATGCTTCCTATGGTTTCTTTTTCATCTTTTTTTAGTTGAACTTTTGATCAACGTCTTTCATGCTAAAGCTAATTCTACCCATTTTATCTTTTCCTAAGCAAACAACTTTAACCATTTGTCCCATGGCTAATACATCCTCTACTTTATTGACTCTTTCTTTAGAGATCTTAGAAATATGAACCATTCCTTCTTTTCCAGGAGCAAATTCAATAAAGGCACCGAATTCTTTTATACTAATAACCTTACCTATAAATTCCTGTCCAGCTTCAAAATCAGTAGTGATAATTTTAATCATATGAATGGCTTGATCCATACTCTCTTTATCAACGCCGCAAACAGATACTGCACCTTCGTCTGTAATATCTATTTTAACTCCAGTCTCTTCTATAATGGCATTGATGGTCTTTCCTCTTTGTCCTACAACGTCTCCTATCTTAGATGGATCGATCTGTATTTGAACAATTTTTGGAGCATAAGTGCCAACTTCTGGTCTTGCCTCACGAATACATGGATTCATAATATCATTTAAAATATACATTCTAGCTTCTTTCGTCTTAGCAATGGCTTCTTCAACGATTGGCCTTGTTAAACCGTGAATTTTAATATCCATTTGAATTGCAGTAATACCATCCTTTGTACCTGCTACTTTAAAGTCCATATCTCCAAAGAAATCTTCTAAACCTTGAATATCTGTTAATACTAAGTAATCATCATCTGAATCTCCAGTTACTAAACCTGTAGAAATACCTGCTACTGGTTTTTTAATTGGAACACCTGCTGCCATAAGTGACAAGGAAGAGGCACAAATACTAGCTTGTGATGTAGATCCGTTAGATTCAAAGGTTTCTGAAACTGTACGAATTGCATATGGAAACTCTTCCACCGTTGGAAGAACTGGTACTAAAGCTCTTTCTGCCAAAGCACCATGACCGATTTCACGTCTTCCTGGTCCTCTAGAAGGTCTTGTTTCACCTACTGAATAAGATGGAAAATTATAGTGGTGCATATATCTTTTAGATGTTTCCATTTCATCTAAACCATCAATTCTTTGAGCTTCTGAAAGAGGTGCCAAAGTTGTAATGGTACAGATTTGAGTTTGTCCACGAGTAAACATTCCAGAACCGTGAACTCTAGGAATAATGTCAATTTCAGCTGCCAGAGGTCTAATTTCTGTAATTGCTCTTCCATCTGGACGTTTATGATCTTTTAAAATCATTTTACGAACAGTCTTCTTCTGATATTGATAAACAGCTTCGTCTAATAGAGCTAACCATTCTTC
>DVLR01000098.1 GCA_018715425.1 Candidatus Merdenecus merdavium | reverse complement strand
CATTTTTATGAAGAGGTTAAGGTCCATTAGTAAGTGAAGGATGAAAAAGAGTAGAGTAATAAACAACGAAATCAAGATAGGATCAAGCTTTGAAAACTGGTAGATGAACGTAGTTCAATACTAATTTTCAAAGCTTTTTTAAGAGAAGAAAAAATGTGAAGCGAAACTTTACTTAGATTTTACAAAAAGCATATATAATCTTAAAATGAGGCCTATATACTGTGTATATATTCAAATTAAGAATATAAGAATGAAAATTAATTCATTAGGAGGAAATAAAGTATGAAAAAATTAGCAACATTACTTATGGCAGGTATATTATCTGTAGGTTTAATAGGATGTGGAACGTCAAGTGATAATGAGTCAGGTAGTACACAACCTTCAAGTGAAGAAGTACAAACTTCAAGTAAAGAAGCAGAGACTTCAAGTAAAGATACAGAACCTTCAAGTGAGGATGCAGAGGCTTCAAACGAGGATGCAGAAAGTACCATAGTGATTACTGGATCCACATCTGTTGAAAAGATTTTAAATGATATGAAAGAAGAATTTATGGCTCTAAATCCTGGAGTGAATATTGAGTATGTTGGTAGTGGATCATCAGCAGGTATCGCTGATACTAAAGCAGGAACCAATAATATCGGTACTTTATCAAGAGAGATCAAAGATGAAGAAAAAGAAGATGCTCTTAAAAGCGAAGTCTTCGCATACGATGGTATTGCCATGATCGTAAACCCTAGCAATACTGCAGTGGAAGATCTAAGTACAGAGCAATTAGTAAAAATTTATAGTGGGGAAATTACTAACTGGAGTGAAGTAGGTGGAGAAGATGCAGAAATTTTTGTTGTTTCAAGAGAAGAGAGTTCTGGAACAAGAAGTGCATTTGAAGAGCTGATTGGTTTGCAAGATGCTGGTGGACTAACAGAAAAAGCCGCAGTATCTGAAGGTAACGGACCAGTTCAAGCAGCTGTTGCAGGGAATGAGAATGCAATAGGATATGTTTCATTTTCTTTTATTGATGATACAGTAAAAGCAGTAAAAGTAGATGGAGTAGAAGGAAATGCAGAACTTGCAAAGGAAGGAACTTATCCACTTTCAAGACCATTTATCTTTTGTTACTATGATGATAAAGTAACAGAGCTTGGAAAAGAGTTTATTGAATTTGCTTTATCAGAGGACGGCCAAGTATCAGTAGAAGATCATGGTGGAATCCCTATAAACTAAAGAAAAGGAATTTAGGAGGATTTTGATGAGACGCAAAAAAGTCATGGAAAGAGGAGTGGAAGGAATCTTTCTCATCAGTGCAGTAGCCAGTGTTATATTGTTAGTTGCAATTATTGCATTTGTATTTTATAAAGGATTATCTCCTTTTGTAGGGAAAGATTCTTACAGCTTTATCGATTTCATTACAGGTGTAAGATGGGCACCGTCAGAAGATATCTATGGGATATTATATATGATCACAGCATCTGTTTTGGGAACTTTAGGTGCGGTCGTTATAGGAGTCCCAATAGGAGTACTAACAGCGGTCTTCATTGCAAAAATTGCTCCAAAACCTTTTGTAAAACTAGTGAAACCAGCCATAGAGTTATTGGCTGGTATTCCTTCTGTTTTATACGGTGCTTTTGGATTAGGTGTCATCGTGCCAGGGATTCTTAAAATATCACCCATGGTGCAAGGACAGTCACTACTGGCTGTTATGATCGTTTTAGCTATTATGATATTACCAACCGTTGTTTCTCTTTCAGAAGCTGCTATTAGTGCAGTGCCAAAATCATATGAAGAAGCATCTTATGGTGTGGGAGCAACAAAAATGCAGACTATTTTCAATGTCATTCTTCCAGCAGCAAAATCAGGGATTTTATCGGCAATCGTATTAGGAATTGGAAGAGCTATTGGAGAAACCATGGCTATTATGATGATCGCAGGTAACCCGACGGCAGGAATGCCAAAAAGTATCTGGTCCATGGTGCGCCCACTTACTACGAATATCGCCATGGAAATGAGCTATGCATCAGGAAGACAATCAGAAATGTTATTTGCAACTGGAGTAATTTTGTTTATCTTTATTATGTTGGTTAATCTTACATTATTGAAACTTAGTCGTAAGGTGGGTAAGAACTATGAATAGAAAGTTAAAAGATAATATATTAAAAGGATGCGTTTATGCATCGGCAGGTTTTACATTATTGATTTTATTTGTCATCATTGGATTTATCTTTGTAAAGGGAGCACCTAATTTAAGTATTGACTTTCTAACCCGCAATTATGAAAATACAACTACTTATGCTTTTATTACCAAGGATCAAAATGTGAAAGAAGGTAGTGAAAGTGGATACATCAGCACTCTTGGGATAACCGTTACGTTGGATCCAGAAGGGTACCTGGTGATCAAAGATATAGACAAAACATCTCCTACAAACAAGGCTGTTGATGGAAATCAAAATGCCTTTACCATCAAGAAGGGAGACCAGATTACCAAGGTAGGAAAAGATGATATTGGTAAGATGATCGAAGGCGGTGCCTCTCTTTCGGATGTGATTCATACCATTAATTATCAAGAAGATGAAACCATGAAAGTGAAGGTAGTAAAGCCAGGTGGCGGAATTCTTCCCATGGTAGTTACAACGATCTATATGATCCTTTTATCGATTGCTATTGCAGCACCAATAGGAGTGTGTGCATCTATTTATTTAAATGAATATGCCAAGAAAGGTCGCTTGACTAGTACCATTCATTTTGCTATTGAGAGTTTAGCAGGAATTCCATCGATTATTTATGGCTTATTTGGATCAGTATGTTTTGTTAAGACATTAAAGTTACAATATTCTATTTTAGCAGGTGCCTTAACTGTGAGTATTATGCTCTTACCAATCATTATATCGACCACAGAAGAAACATTAAAAGCGATTCCCCAAGGATACCGTGAATCATCTTTAGGACTGGGAGCAACAAAGCTTCAAACCATCAGCAAAGTAGTGTTACCAAATGCTATACCAGGAATATTAGTAGCTTTACTTTTAAGTATCGGACGTGTTGTTGGAGAATCAGCAGCATTATTACTTACTGCTGGAACTGTTGCTCAAATACCAAAAGCTTTATTTGGAAATGGAGCAAGTGGTGCTACTCTTACAATTAAGGCATATACATTAATGAAAGAGGAAAATGATTTAGGTACAGCTTGTGCCATTGGCATAGTTTTATTAGTCATTATTATTTGCTTGAATATCTTATCAAAATGGGTAGCCAATAAATTTATCAAAAAAAGAGGTATATAACGTATATGAAACAAATTACAATGAATATAGAAAACTTAAATCTGTTTTATGGTGAATTTCAAGCACTTAAGAATGTCTCCATGCAGATACCAAAAAATGAGATAACTGCTTTTATCGGTCCTTCTGGTTGTGGAAAATCCACTTTTTTAAAAACCATGAATCGAATGAATGATTTAATAGATGGTGTTAAAATAGAAGGAAAGATCACTTTAGATGGTGTGGATATTTATAAAGATCTAGATGTTATTGATTTAAGACGCCATGTGGGTATGG
>DVLR01000097.1 GCA_018715425.1 Candidatus Merdenecus merdavium | reverse complement strand
TTAAAGAAATTTTTGGTATATCCAAAAATGTAAGTGTTCGCATTTGTATATAAATGCGAACACTTCAAATAGCCCTCAAATACAAAATCCCCAGCAAACTTAGGTCGGTGTTCACAAGGACAATTTGTGAACCCACCTAAAATGGGGTGTATTAGGCAGACAGTTTCGGCTGTCTGCCTTTTGCTATCCTTAAATTGCAGGCTGTAAGCCATCGTCCCATGCATAGAACTCGGTATCTCCGAACATTTCCTCTTGTGATTCAATGTCGAATTCTTTCTTCACGTCGTTTAGCATTCCAATATCACGATAGTGAATCCAAACATCTTGCTTTGCAGTTCGTGAGTATTTCGTAGCCTTTTCTTCCACCACAATCTTAGAGATGAATGTATGCAGTATCTCTGGAGTAAGTTCCGAGAGATCTGTATATTTTTTTGCCTTTTCAATGAATCTGCCTACATTTGTCAGAGAATTTTTAAGCTTTCCCATTCTTTCTTCTGATTGTGGTATGGTTTCACGCAATTTTTTTTGCTCACTCATGTATTGCTCGGATAGTGTTCTGTAATGCTCATCAGGAATTCTTCCAAGGACATTATCCTCATAAAGTCGTTTAAATAATGCTGTCAGTTCAAGGTCACGTTTTTTCATCACATCAATATCCTTTTGCAAGCGAGTAATTTCTTTTCTTGTTTCAGCAGTATTTTTTTCGTTAATGACCTGTGCGAACAAGGCTTCATCCTGTCTTGCAAAATGCGTTACTCTTTTTAACTCATCCAAGATGACTTTTTCAAGTTGGACTTCTCTGATATAGTGGGATGTGCATTCTTCCTTACCAAATCGTTTATATTTGGAACACATAAAGTTGTTTTGACTTTCAGACATTGTATGAGCACGATGGAGCACCAGCGGAGAGCCACAGTCAGCACAGAATATCATTCCAGAATAGGGGTTAGGTTCGTCCATCTCTTTTCTTGAGCGCTTTTTACTTTTTCGAACATCATGAGCAATATCCCACAATTCTTGTTCAATAATGGCTTGGTGTGTATTTTCAAATCTCAGCCATTCATTTTCAGGGCGAATAATCTGCTTTTTGTTTTTATAGGAAGCTGTTGTGTGCTTCATGTTTACGGTATGTCCAAGATAGGTTTCATCGTTTAAGATGTTGACAATGCTATTATCTCTCCATCTGTAAGGTCTTGATGTATCCAAGTTTGTTAGTGTTGCACCCGTCATATTAAAGTAATGGTTGCTTGGATTTACAATCTGTTCTTCTGTCAACTGTCTTGCTATTTGACTGGGACCTCTGCCCTCAGAGCAGAGCTTAAAGATGTGCTTCACTACCTCTGCTGCATCCTCATCCACTACAAGCTTCTTTGGATTTTGTTCAGCTTTTTTGTAGCCATATGGTGGCCTTGTACCAACTCGCTCACCACGTTCAGCCTGTGCCTTTTTGACTGCTCGTATCTTTTTGCTACAATCCTTGGCATAAAAATCGTTGAAAAGATTTCGGAATGGAGTGAAATCATTGTCCCCATATAGGGTATCCACCGCATCATTGATTGCAATCAATCTTACATTGTAGTTTGGAAAGGTGTGTTCCATCAGCATGCCGATTTGCAAATAATCTCTCCCAAGTCTACTCATATCTTTGATGATCAGTGTTTCCACTTGACCTGTTTCAATGAGCTCCATAATTTCATTCCACGCCGGGCGGTTAAAGTTTGTTCCGCTATAACCGTCATCAAACAGGAATTTTGTATTTTCAAATCCCTTTTCTTCTGCATATTTTTGGAGCATCATTCGCTGATTGCCAATGCTGTTGCTCTCGCCCTCACGCTCATCCTCCTGACTTAACCTTCCGTAAAGAATTGTATATTTTTTATCGTTTGCCTTCATAAAAGTATCCTCCTTTTTTGTGTGGCAAACTGAATACGGTACATTCAACATACCCTATTCAGTGCCACAAGTCTATTGAAACTACTGATTTTTAAGAGATTTTTCACAATCATTTTCTATAATTTGAAGCAGTTTCTTTGTTGGGGTAGATGTGGTTTTAATGGGAAATACAGAATGTACTCCAAATACTTTGCCGTCTACCTCCATATCTCTTTCGATAATCAGTTGGTCATCATCGGCATAAACAAAGCTGTCATCAAAGGTTCGACGCATTTCCCCCTCACTGTCGCTTTGCCAAATAACATCGGTGGTTTCGTATGCTCCTAAAATTTTGGTTCTCAAATAATGCTGTGCAATTTGTTTTTCATTTCTCATATCGTTAATCTCCTTTAATACATTCTCATCTCAAAGTCTTGCTCTTGCTCACTTTGGAGTTTATGCCCGGCGGCAAGCTTTTTGAGATTTTCTCGTTGCTTTTGTTTTCTGTCCGTCCAAGTTTTTGGAGTTAATGGCGGTGGGGTATCACCAACGCTTTCAAGGTTTTTGCCAAGTGAAATGACATCTTCGGTAAGTCCATAGTGTACTTGCATTTCACCAAGCCATCCCTCCGGTGGCTCATAGGTCAATGGTTTGAAACCTGTTTCTTGTCTGAATATAAACAGCTTTTCTAAATTTTCCTTGAGATAGGTGTCATCGTGTAGCTTGTTATCTCTGCACTTATAACCCTCGGGAGTGGTGTAGGTAATGTATTTTCTCGTATTGCTCCAATTGACTTCATATCCCTCGTACTCCATGTTGTGAATAAAGCTATCTCTATCAGTTGAGTAAAGCAGGGCATCTTCAATGGCGGCTATCAGTTGCAATTTCCAACTTTGATTCCGCTGTGCTGCACGATATTCTCGCTGTTTAATGGCTTGTCCTCGTTTCAACTTTTGGTAAGGCTCTAAAACCATAAGACCATATGCCATACAAATTCGGTCATTTATCAGTCGTTGCTCCATTAAAATATCGTGATTTTGATGGAGCTTTTTTCCTGTTTTGAAGCTGACAGAGTTCACCACAATGTGATTGTGAGGGTGCTTGGTGTTGCAGTGAGTAGCAACCATAACTTCAAAATCAGGGAACAACTTTTCTGCAAGCTCCAAACCAATCTGATGAACTTCCAAGGGTGTCACATCATCTTCTTCGGGGAACGACTGCACAAATTGATAAAACTGTCTGCCATCATCTTTCTTGTACTGCTGTTTGGTGAGGCACATCTCAGCAAAGCCACTGTAATAATTACAGTTCAATCCTGTGCGAAGGGGTATATTGTTGTAATAAACTTTGTTACTATCAGAGATATAATTGAGAACTCCAGCCATTGCACCCTTGGTTTGTTTCTTATTTTTGACCGCACTAAACACCGACATCGCTGTCCACCACCTTTGTAAGTTCGTTAATTTTCCAATAGATTGCGGTTAGACTTTCCTCTGTTTCATCAAGTTTAACTGTGTTAATCACACCTTGGTGGCTGAGCATTGTCAGCTGATTTAGGTTATTTCCAATCTTTTTTAACTGACTTACTATCTCTGGAAGTCCATCTATAATGATAATTTTTTTGCCTAATGCTGACTGGGTGATATAGTCGGTGACTGTCATTTTGGCTTTTTTAGCTTTTCTCTTGATGGTATTTAGGTCTTTTTCCGATACCCTAAATGCATAATTTTTATCTTTTAATTGTTTCATTTAATTCCTCGCTTTCGTGTAGATATGATTATTGTGGGTTAGCTGTGTTCTAAAGGGGTGCGGGTCTCCTGCCGAGCAGTGACCGCCGTATAGGCGGACGCTATGCTCGCCCTACCCTAAAGGGTAGGAATTCGTAACCGAAAGTTCCTCTGCTAATCTGAAATCAGTACATATCAGAAGTTGTCCGCAACGGTGGCTAAATTTGCGTTATATTTGTATGGCTGGGCATTATGCCACCCCATCGTCATTTTCGGCACAAAGGGGCGAACAGGGGGCAACGGTGGCGAGATTACTCTCGGCTGACAGTGCTGACGGCAAAGACGGCAAATTTAGGGGGAGGTTTTCAACCGTCATACCGTCATTTTCACTTTTACCGTCATAAACAAGTGTAAATTCTCGCCTTTCAAAGGTTCTGTTTTCAGAATAACTAATGCTATTTTCAATTAAGGAATCCATGTGCTTGATGATTTTCTTTTTTAAAATTGGCGGCGAACATTCAGTTCCGCTATACTCTTTAAGTCTTTCTGCAAGTTCCGTTGCCGTACCTGTAAAACTTTTAACCGATTTCATAAAATCAGAGAGAAGAATAATCACCTCATCAATCTTTTTCTGTTCCACTTCAATTGGTTCTCGCAATTCCCAAAGGAAAGTGGTTTTGTTAAATTCCAAAAACAATTCTCGCTGTTCAATATCACGCCCTGTACAGATAAGCATTGCTCGATTCTCAATTCTTTTTTCTTTTTGTAACACAAAGTTGGTATCAGCTCCACCTGCGATACCACTGGTGCCTGAAATCATATTCAGTGGGTCGCTGTCACCAGTTTTTCTAAGGTGATGAACCAAAACAATCGCAATTTTATATTTATCCGCAACTTGTTTTAGTGCGTTGATGTCATCATAGTCGGCGGCATAGGGATTTACATTTGCTGATGTATTGCTACGAACTTTTTGCAAGGTATCAATCACGATTAAGCCTGTTTCAGAATGTTCCTTGATGAAGTTTTCAATCTGAATTTCTAATCCGTTACCAATGGTGTCACTCATAATTGCAAAATGTAGATTTGGTGGTGCATCATCCGTAATTTCAAACAGCCTGTTTTGTATTCTTGCAAAGCTATCTTCAAGGCAAAGATATAAAACTTCACTTTTGTGAGTTTCAAAATCCCAAACCTTTTCTCCTTTTGCAACTTGCAAGCAAATCCAAAGTGATAACCAACTCTTACCGATTTTGGGTGAGCCTGCGAGAATATGCAGCCCTTGCGGAATCAGCCCATCTACAATAAATTTGAGTTGTTCAAGCGGTGTGGTCATTAGAGTTTCTGCATCCATGGTCTCAAGTTTATTAGACATATAAAAACCTCCTGTGATAATAAATTCTGTTGTTGTCGTTCTACCTAAAGCAGTTCCTGACCGAGGTTCTCTCCGCCGTTTTCGTCGCTCGCTCTTTCGAGGTCGTGGCAACCGTATCACCTTTAGACGATCATTCAATTTTCAAGATATAAAGTTACTGATTGATATTTTGAAATATATCTGATACAATAATGGTAACACATTAAAAAAACTTTTCAATAGCTTTTGGGGGTGTATCGCAAGGTCAGGTACATCTCAAAAATTCATCTGATACAGAAGAGGTAGCTTTATGATTGAGGGAACAAAAAGAACAAACGAAAAAGTGAATACATTGCAGGAATTCACCTTGATGTTTTGGCAAAATCAAATATTGATTAACGACAACAAGATTCCTTTAGGACAGTGCACAACTGACATCTTAAATTTGAGCGATGACTATTTAGTTGAAATAAACGACAGTCGCAATGTTCTTGTAGGTGCAATGCAGACCTTATTTAATCCAAGCATAAAAAAAGACCTTGCCACCGTTACTGAAATACAGAACAAGTTAAACAAGGTTTTAGACTTGGCGATTGCTTTACCGCCATTTTATTATTTAGTTGATAAAAAATTTGGTCATTCTATGCTTGTTGATATTTTCAACTCTCAACCACAAGGCTTTGCTGCAATGGCTGATAGAAGTACACATCAAGGTGAGGTGTTTCATCACTTTATTTTCAAGCTGATTTCTATTATTGATGAAACTATTGCTTTCAAAAAATATATTTCAGTGATGCTTGATTTGTATTTTGAAAAGCTAAATAAACGCAACGAAGAGCATTACGCTGTTGGGGTTTTCAGCTTTTTTACAGATACAAAGCTTTTGAATGAAATCCGTATGACTATGCCTCCAATGCCAGCTTTTGATTTTGCACAGACAAGAGATGTAGGCATTGAGTATGCTCCTATGCGTAATCCCGAAAACGAAAAAGAGTATTTGATTGCTGAACGAATTGTATTTACAAGCATTGGTGCATTTTTGCACTTGGATTTCTTTAGAGCATTGATGAATGGTCATTGCCCACGCAGATGCCACAACTGTGGCAAATACTTTTTGCTGTTGTCGGGACATAACACTTGCTACTGTTCCAATATCGCACCTAACCAAAAGAATGTAGGCGATACAAAAACCTGTCGTGATATTGGTGCTCATATTAAAGAAACACAGAAAAAAGAAAAGCGTACCCCTGCTCAGCAAGAGTACGACAAGGTTTATAATCGATTAAAAACACGGAAAAACCGTGGCAAGATATCAGTTGATGAATGGAACAAGCAAGTAGCACTTGCCGTTTCTTACATGGAGCAAAACCAACGAGGCGAGCTTTCGGATTTTGAGTATATGGAGATTATGGGGAAGTTTTGATTTTTTTGCCACTTCCTCCTCTGAGATAAATAAAGTCCCGTAGTTTTGAAATTTGCTTTCAAGACTACGGAACTTTTAAGTATGTAATTTGGTTGTCAGCTCGACGTCAAGCCTAAAGCCTTGTAGAAAACTATCCTTGCTTTGGTAATTGCAAATCATTTCAAGTGTGCCCATCATTCGTAGAATGATTTTCATATCTTCCTTTGAGAGATGGTCAATCAAGACTTTGTGATTTGACTCCACCAGAATTTTAAATCATTCTAAATTATCCAATTTTTCGCATATATCAGTAATGCTATTATATAGGCCAGTGCCTTGTATTTCTTCTTTTGCAGAATCAATTTTATCACATATATCAGTAAGACTATTATACAATCCAGACCCCTTGATTTCTTGAATAGCATCTTCTATATTCTCTAATTTTCTATTACCTTCTCTTATTTCTTCTAAGATTAGATATAAAATATCCGACACACTATCAGGTTCAAATTTTTCTTTTAATACTGATGCTTCTTGAATTTCAGCGTTTGCTTCATAAAATGGAGTAACAATATTAGTGCATTCTTTTAGATCCTTGCCTGTAAGTTCATGTAATTTTTTAATTGTTATCATTCTTTTGAAATCAGTTTCTTCCATTAAAGCGTAAATATCAATTTCCATAATCCATTACTCTCCTTAAATTATTTTACTTGTACTACCTTACCCTCCAAAACCTCAACACGATTGTCTTGCAACAACAGTTCAAATGCTCTATTCATCTCCGAAGAAATATTCTCCGTCATACGGTTATAATTATATGCTCTTGCAGTTTCTGTACAGAGAGTTTCCTTTGTTGCTCCAATGCATTTATCGAGTACTGCCAACATTGCTTCAGCCAATTCCTCCGTAGCAACATAGTCAATTTTTCTCGTGTTGTCTTGGCGAGGAGTAATTTTATCGTAGCTACATGGGTATAAAAAGTTATCCTTTCTTATAATCCGTTTCCCGAGTTTGCTAAGGCCATAATCAACCTCACGCTTTACTTTTACAGTGGCTTTCTCATTACCCAGAAGTGGTGCGAGTTCCTTGCAAAGCAAATCATAATGAATTGGGAAGCGTTGTTTAACGACTTCCACAATGCAGTCCTCTATAGCAAGATAACCGCTATAATTACGAGGTAAGTCTGAAAAAGAAACCGACTTTTCTTCCTCAAATTCATAAGGATTCCGTTGTTCTTCTACTGAAATTGTTTTCTTTTCGATAGAAACGAAATCATCAGCTTTCGGTATATCTGTTTTGAGCACTTCCTCATAAGGGACAGCATAGTTTTTCAAGGCATCTTCCACTGCTTCTATTAACTTTTCTCCCTCGGTAACAGGGTCCTTGATCCAGTCGGTTGACCAAATACGATAAATTTTCCAACCCATTTGCTCCAACACATCTTGGCGTAAACGATCACGCTCTCTTGCTGTTCGGGCAGAGTGATAAGCCGCACCATCGCACTCAATGCCCAAGACATATTGTCCGCTTAATGTCGGATGCTTCACAGCCATATCAATTCGATAACCAGAGCAACCTACCTGTGTCCCAAGCTTATATCCTTTTCTGTCAAGGAAATTATAAACTGCTTTTTCAAATGGTGAATCATGTTCTACAATATCACTTTCTGTAATTTCACGAGAAAGTGATACCACACCATTGATTGCAAAATCAATATACGCTTTCAAAAGTTTAGGACCATCAGATGATATCTTCTCGATGTTAATATCAGTAGGCAAAATAGATCCTACCAGTTTAACATTATACTTTGCACGAGTAATGGCTACATTTAGACGGCGCTCTCCACCTGTTTTACTTAAGGGACCAAAGTTCATTCTAAACACACCATTTGCATCTTTTGCATAGCCTATGCTAAAAACAATGGTATCACGTTCATCTCCCTGCACATTTTCGAGGTTTTTAACAAAGAATGGTTCTTCTTTATCCTCATTGAAAAAGGATTCAAACATTTGATTTTCCATACGCATTTTACGAATAGCGGTATCAATGGCTTGCTGCTGCACTTCACCAAACGCAATTACGCCAATAGACCGGTTTGGATGTTTTTTGAAATGCTCAAAGATAATCTCAGCAACTCGTTTTGCCTCTATGACATTTCCTTTTTTGCCACCTCTATCGTAGAATCCATCTCGTACATATTCGTATTCCACACCATTGTCTGGGACTTTGTCTACATTAGATGGGAAGGTAATTAAGTTATTTTTATAAATTTTTGCGTTGGAAAATGCAATTAAGTGCTCGTGTCTGCTGCGGTAATGCCATAGCAGAGTTCTTTCAGGGAGAAGATTTGCTTCATCTAAAATAGATTCATATGCAAAGCCTTCATCTTCATCATCGTCATCGGTGTCATAATCCATATCCGATAAGGATGCACCAAAGAAGTTTGTAGGGGGAAGCTGTTTGCTGTCGCCAGCAATAATAACCTGTTTACCTCTTGAAATTGCACCGATGGCATTTTCGGTGCACACCTGTGATGCCTCATCAAAAATAACAGTATCGAACTGATAGGTTTCCGCCTCTAAAAACAAACTTACAGAAAGAGGTGACATCATAAGGCAAGGTTTCAGGGTAGGTAGCAAATTCGGAATTTGTTGAAACAACTTTCTGATTGGCATAATTTTTCTTCGTTTAGATAGTTCTCGTTTTAGAATACTGATTTCATCTACACCACTGGTAAAATGGTCAAAGGAAGGCAAATCGTTAATTAGTTTACCTTTAATTCTTGCTTTTGCTATCTCAAACTGAATTTTATCAAGCGAAGCAAATTCGCTAATGGTATTCTCTTGATTAATTCTTCTAAAGTTTAAAATTGCCGGGTAATTTGGCAGAATAGCATCTAACCACAATCTGAAAAATCTTTTTTGGAAGATAGGCAGAATGTAGCTTGGTGCAATCTTTTCTTCTTCAATTTTTTTAATATATTCGGAAAGACCTTCTTCTCTGCAGTTCTTTCTTGCGTTCCTAAAATCGATCCATTCCTCCAAAAGAAATAGACCATTGTTGCATTGGTTGATTCTTTCAATTAGATCAGAAAATTCGGTTGTCTTTAATTCATCTGCATCATCAAACAATTTGGAGAACCAATGAAACTCTACATCTACGTCCTGTGTCATCTGTATAAAGTTTTGCTCATAGTCCTCACAGCAACCTACAATTTCTTTGTTTGAGCAAATCTTTTCTACAAGCTCTTGGCTGAGATGGTTTTCCTCAACAGCTTTCCGAAATGATACACCCCAAGTTAAGGAGTTTCTGATATTTTCCCATGAAGTATCCAACCCATTATATAAAAATGAATAATGGGCAATCAAATTAGATTCCATGTTGTTGGATTTCATGGCAATGTCATAGAGTTCGTCTATTGTATCAATGGTTTCTATTGCTATTTTGTGCAGACATATTTGATGTTCAATCTTTTCAAAATCAGTACTTTCATAACTAAAATCATCATAAAACACATTTTTAAAGCAAGTCGCATTATTCTGCAACCATTCTTTTGCTTCGGCAAGCTCTTTTAGTGAATTAATTGCAGACAAAATAATCTCATCACTGATTTTAACGGACATATCTTTATAGAGAGATTGCATTTGCTTTTTGTCCGCCTTATAGCTGCCTTTAAAATATTTAAAAATTGATGTGTATTCTGTTCTATATCTACCCAGTATTGCAGTGTAGTCAATATCAAAAATTTCCTTTTCAAAAGAATTGAGTAGTTTATTACTTGTTTTATTGATAAGATTAACTTTTTCTTTAACCTGCAATTTTTCATCCATAAGCCTGTCGTAACTGTCTACATTATTAATAGCAAACAAGACTTTATTAGATTTAAGAAATGCTTCAATTTTCACTTTTTCTTTTTGGATTTCTGTATGCGTTTGCAAGCAATCCATCTCAGATAGAGCGATGCTATTGTCTAAGCTGTGTAATGTATCAAATTGTGCTGTAAGTCTCATTTTTGTGTTAATAAAGTTATTTTTTAGGTTTTCACACTCGGCTACTTCTTCAAAAAGTGGAGAAATCTCTGCGCCTAAAATCCAATGAACCGGAATAATTGGAGAATTTTTAGCTACTTTTAATAGCTCAATTATCTTTTCAATTGAGGAGTATGAAATAGGCAAATTCAGGGACAGCTCCTGTTGCATTTTCTGAAATTGCGACTGATACTTCTTAATTTTATCAGAAAGCTTTGGAAGTGTTGCCCCTATATCATGACGCAGTTCATTGCTTACACTCAGCACATTTGCCCCATGCCAAGGGTTCGCACTGTAATCTTCGGACATTTTTCCGATGCTGCTTACAAATTCATTCAGTACATATATATATCGGCTATATTGATTCCAATCTGCCTTATCGATGTTTTCGATTGGGAAAATAACATCTTTATATTCATTCAAATTGGCAAGTATGCCGTTAACTTCATAGATAGATTTGCCCAAAGGCTCAACCTTTGTGAAGAGTTCGTTGGCATATTGATTCAGTTTTTCTCTATCTCGCTCTAATGTATCTAATTTTAGGTAGGCTTCGTCACTAAGTTCTGCTTTCTTTTTTGCTAAATTCAATACTGTTTCAAGCTGTTCTAATACAGCTTTTTTATTTGCTTTATAGCTATGCAAAACAAGGCAAAAATCATTTAATCCTGCCGTAGTCAAACGCCTATAAACTACATCCAATGCAGCCATTTTTTCTGATACAAATAATATCTTTTTGCCGTCTGCCAAGCATTCAGCGATGATATTGGTAATTGTTTGGCTTTTACCAGTACCAGGAGGACCTTGCAAAACAAAGCTAATGCCTTTTTTGGCACATAGAATGGCGTCCTGTTGACTGGAATCAGCATCTACAACTTGGAAAATATCGATTGGTTTCGTGTTAGCGTCAAAGTCATAATCGTTAATTTCTTCGGGAATTGGATTAGATGCGGACGCATCTCCACTAATTGTTCTTACAATGGGATTTCTAATAATACTATCTCGATGCTTTGACAGGTCATTATACATATTAATTTTTAAAAAGGACAATAAGCTAAGGCCTGTTTCTTCAATTACTTTCCATTTGTTATGAGAAATCAAGTCATTTATTTCTGTAAAATACTCTCGTAAATCTCTATCTTCATCAAATGCTGGAAGTGATATTCCGAAATCATTTTCTAATTTATATTGCAAAGTAGGATTTAAAAGTATTTCATCTTCATGAAGAGAAAGAATATATGGTGAAGAAATTGATTCGACAGTCAAAGAAACTGGAACTAAAATTAAGGGCGAACGAAAGAATTGTTCACTATCTTTAGATTCGTTCCACTCTAAAAAGCCAAAAGAAAGAAACAAAACATTGATGCCCTGTTCTTCGGTTGCGGTCTTAGCCTTATCTCTAAGATTTCGCAACGTCTTTTGCATATCCTTCACGGACTGATTGGTTTCCACATCAGCAAATAAGGTAGGTTCTTCTTCATCCTGTATATCATCATAAAAGGGAAATTCCAAAGGCTTTTCGTTTTTTACAAAGCTATCCCAAAATTCATAAATTTCCGGAGTTATGATACGCAGGGTGGAGCGTTTGGTTTCCTTGTAATTAAGTAACTTATTTCTTTTACCTAAATCCAGCAATTTGTTTTGCCATATTTCAATTTTGCTTTCTATATTAACTGCCATATCAATTCCTCCAAATCGTGATGCGATTTCTCATCGCACTTACATTTTAAAATTCTATTTTAAGCTTAACCTTAATAATTTTTGTCTGGATTGTGTTCGCATTTAAACGGTTCTATGCTATCAGAAAGTAAAAAAATTATTCTTTCTTATCTTCATCATCTTCCACTACTTCCATAATATCTGAAATATCACAGTGCAAGGCGGTGCAAATCTTGAGTAGCACATCGGTAGTGACATTTTGATTTTTGCCCAGTTTTGCCATAGATACAGTACTAATCTTAGACGCTTTTAGCAAATCCATCTTCATCATATCTCGGTCTATCAGTAACTTCCAAAGTTTTTTATAAGTTATTTTCATTTTATTTCCTCGCTGTTTCGGCATATTATTACCATATTTTTCATTATAGCACTATGTTTAAAGATTTACAATTCAAATTTGAGATTACAAATATGGAAGCACACCAAAACAGCTACTGATATTTTAATACCAATAGCTGTTTTTCTCGTATTCAGTTTGCTTTGACCCTCGGTTCACAAGTTGTCTTTATCACTACTCGTATTTATGCTGAGGATTTTTTTTCTTTTTTTAATGGGGAAAAAATTTCTTTTGATACCATAGTGTGATAAGACTTAATCTCTTTTTCTGCACTTCTCTGCCACTCCTCATATGATTCATATGCTGAATTTTCTGGAAATGGTGTTCCTGCTTCTAGCTGTTCAGCTATGTGCATTTAAATTTATTCAATTAAAATATCTAATATGGTAAATTTACCAAATTATAATTTCCTAAGAAATAAAAAGAAGCTGATATGAGATAAATTTTTATTACTCTATATCAGCTTTTTATTTATTAGATTCTCATTTCCATTATGATTTCTCCATCTTCATCCATTTCTCCTGTCTCTTTAAATCCACAGGCTGAGTACAGCTTCATAGCCAATATATTTTCTGGTTCAAAAGATAGATTTATTTTTCTGATTTTTTCTTTTCTAAAAAAATCAATTATCTCTTTCATAGCTTTTTTTCCATAACCTCTTTTTTGATAGTTTCTATCTACCATAAAACGACATATCCAATACTCATCTTTATCTTTTTCCATATTAAGCATAACAAAACCTATAAGCATCTCTTCTGCATATATTCCAAATAACTTAACTGTTTCCCTGTAGATATATGCCTGTGTTATGGAATAGATATTTGAAGCAACAAAAGCACTCTGTTCTTCATTAACTTCCAACTTAATACATTCATCATAATTATCTTCATTGATTTCTCTTAAAGTAATTACTTGATTTGATTCACTCATTTAACTCCTCCTGATTTAATCTAATTTTTTCCAAAAATATATATGATTTTCTATCTATTTTTTTTATTTTCATAATAATTCCCCCTTTTTCTTACAACTTTTATCTTATTAAATTGTAGCAGATCAATCAAATATTTACAATTTTTTATATATTATCTAAAATTTTTATTTATATTATTAATCCTCTTTCATTCTATTTTTTTTATATAATTATCTTAAAAAAAAGTTTTTCTTACAAACTTTAAAAAAAATTTATCTTGACTTTACTACATTTTTAAATTATAAATATAGTAACGACTACATTGGTTAAATTTTAATAACTTTTATCTAAGATCAAGGAGGGCAAAATTATGGAGTACGGAATTTTATCTGTCATCCCACCGCTGGTAGCTATTATACTGGCATTGGTGACAAAACAAACAGTTTTTTCACTTTTTTTAGGTCTGTGGATCGGTACTACAATCATCTCTGATTGGAACCCAATAATTGGATTTCCAAAAATGATTTCTGATTTTTTTATTCCGCTGATTGGGAACAGCTGGAATGCAGGAATGATAATGCTTATTGTTTCTTGTGGGGGATTTGTATATCTTATAAAAGTTTCTGGTGCAGCTAAAGCATTTGGGGATTATGCTTCTAAGAGAGTAAAAACAAGAAAAGGTGCTCAGCTTACAGCTTATTTTGCAGCATTTGCTTTTATTTTTACAGAGCCAACTCTTACACTTGGAGCTATCATGAGACCAATTACTGAAAGACTTAGAATATCAAGAGTAAAGCTTGCATACATATGTGACGTTATGGGGTGTCCATTTGCAACACTTTCTCCAATTACAAGCTACAGTACTTATGCTATTGGATTAATAGCTACTCAGTTTGCTATGCTGGGGATAACTGATAATCCTTGGACTACATATCTGAAATCTATACCATACAATTTCTATGCTATGTTTGGTATGCTTGCTTTGTTCTTTGTTATCATATTTAATTTGGATATAGGACCTATGTATAAAGCTGAAAAGAGAGCTATTGAAACTGGAGAGCTTATAGGAGAAACAGATAACCCTATGGGAAAATATGATCTTGATGAAGAGACTTTATTTAAAGATTCAAATATAACACTGACTAGTTTCGTTATTCCACTTCTTGCATTATTTGCTACATTGATAGCTATGATATTATGGACTGGAAAAGCTGGTGAAAATGGTATAGGAGGGGCTTTTGTTAATTCAAATATATCTCTTTCTATCACTACTGGGTTCTTAGTTGCTTCGATAGCTGCTGGAATAATGGGTGCAAAATCTAAAATATTTAAATATGGTGACATTGTTCCTATGTTCTGTAAAGGAATTGCTTTAAACTCTGACATTCCAATTATTTTAGTATTAGCATGGTCTATTGGTTCATTGACAGGGGTTATGAATCTTAAAGGTTATTTAATAAATATAGTTGCACACTACAATATAGCTGCTGGTCTTATGCCTGCATTCCTGTTTGTAGTTGGAGCTTTCGTTGGATTCTCTACTGGAAGTTCTTGGGGTGTATGGGCTATAATTATGCCGATATCTCTTCCAATAGCCCATACATTTGGAGTACCAATGGAACTTATGATAGGGGCTTCTTTGAGCGGGGGAGTATTTGGAGATCACTGTTCTCCTATATCAGATACAACTATACTTGCATCTACAGCAGCTGGTTCTGACCATGTAGAGCATGTAAAAACACAGCTTCCTTACAGTATGACTGTTGGAATATCTTCAATCATAGGTTTCCTAGTAGGAGGACTTATCTCTCCAATACTTGGACTTATAGTTACAGCAATATCAATAGTAACAGCTCTCTTCATATTCTCTAAGATAGCTGAAAAAAGAAATGGTAAAATTTTAGGAGGAGTACAATGATGAATAAATCGAAAATATATTTTCCAGACTATATCTTCTATAATGGAAATGTTCATACAGTAGATGCAGAAGATAATATTTATGAAGCTGCTGCTGTATCAGGAAATAAAATAGCCGCTGTTGGAAGTAATGATGAAATAATGGCTATGAAAACTGGCAAAACTGTATTGATAGATTTAAAGGGAAGAAGTCTTATCCCAGGTATTAATGATGCTCACAATCATGCATGGGAAACTGGTTTAATGCTTGAGGGAATAGTACTTTTCGGTATTGACAGCATGAAAATGCTTCAGGAAAAAATCATAGAAAGAATAAATGAAGTTCCAGAAGGAACATGGATACAAGGAGGAAGCTGGATAGAATCTCAATTTGAAGAAAATAGAGCTCCAAATCGTTATGATTTAGATGCTTCCTCTCCTCATAATGCAGTTGTATTAGAAAGAATATTTGGTGCATGTTCAGTAAACTCCAAAGCATTGGAGTTGGCTGGTATCAATAAAGATACTGTTGATCCTCCAAAAGGACATATAGAAAAAGATGAAAATGGAGAACCCACTGGTGTTCTTCATGGAAATGCTGTCCTTTTAGTAAGAAAAGTTATGCCTGGACCTTTTGGAAGTGACGATTTCGGAGCAGGAGAAGGTGAACCATCTATTCCTGTATTAGAAAAATCTATAGCTCTTGCAATAAAGGAATACAATAAATATGGAATTACAAGTATAACAGAACCAGGAGTAAGTTCTGGTGTATGCAAAGCCTATCATGATTTATTAAAGAAAAATGAACTTAGATGCAGAATAAATCTTATGCCTAACTGGCATGGTTTCACGTTGCAGCAAAATGAAAAAGAGCTGGATCAACTTCTTAATGATTACGATTTCTCATCTGGTTACGGAAATGACTGGATACGTTACTCTTCATTAAAAATGGCAATAGATGGAGGGCTTACATCTATGACAGCTCTAAAATCTTGGAATTACAAAGGGGAGGATTCATTGAGAGAATTTCCATTGAGATTGGATATCACTAAACTTGATGAATATATAAAGTCAGCTCATGATTCTGGATGGGATATAGGTATTCATGTAATGGGAGACGTTGCTATAGATAAAGCTGTAGATGCTATCTACAAAGCTGTTAAAGCTAACCCTAGAAAACATCAGCACTCTATAATTCACGCTTATTACCCAAGTGAAGAAACTCTTAAAAAAATGAGTGAAGTAGGAATAATGGTAGCTGCTCAGGCAAGTTTTATATATGTAGAAGCAGATGGTTATGATTCTCTGCTCCCTAGAGATAAACAGACAAGTTTTACTCCATTAAAAACTTACAAGAATAATGGAATTGTAGTTTCTCTTACTACTGATATGCCTTGTTCAAATTTGAATCCATTTATAAATATGTATGCAGCTGTAACTAGAAAAGGTTCTAGAGGTTATTCTCTTGGAGATGAAGAAAAAATAAATAAAGCTGAAGCTTTGAGAATGATGACATATAACGGTGCTGTACTCAATGGAGAAGAGAACTTCAAAGGAAGTATCGAAGCTGACAAACTGGCAGATCTTGTTATCATTGACAGAAATCTTTCTCAGGTGCCAGATGAAGAGATAAAAAATATCAAAGTTGATTTCACTATGCTTGATGGAAAAATCATCTATCAAAGATAGGGAAGTCGAGGAAGTGAATAGATGCTGTATCTGATCATAGCAGTTTTATCAAATA
Organism: Candidatus Merdenecus merdavium; assembly: GCA_018715425.1. GTDB lineage: Bacteria > Bacillota > Clostridia > Lachnospirales > Lachnospiraceae > Merdenecus > Merdenecus merdavium. The sequence goes on along the minus strand of DVLR01000097.1, from coordinate 1,186 downwards.
CCTTTATGACTTTTATTATAAGATTGTCAGAAAAGGAAAAAAGCAATCGTTTTAATGTAAATACTTTTAACTATCTTTTTGGAGGTATATTGGCATATTTTGTTATTAGAAAGGAAAGTATATTCTCTTTTGATGGAGATTACAAATATACACTTTTCCTTGCAGTGATAAATGCCGTTTTATACATTACCTGTCTTTATCTTATGCAGGTAAATATGAAGAAAAATGGAGCTCCTCTCACTACTACATACAACAGACTGGGGCTCCTTATCCCTATCCTTGTATCTGTCATACTGTTTAAGGAATATCCTAATCAAATGCAGATAATTGGATGTATTTTAGCCATCTTTTCTATCTATTACATCAACAAAAAAGATAAGAAAGATGAAAAAAGCAAGGTTTCTCCCTTACTTCTTATAGCTCTTTTTATGGCTGGAGGTATGGTAGACACTTTAGCAAAGATATATGGATATTATGGAAATTCAAATTTACAGGGTCATTTTATTTTCTATACTTTTGTTTTTTCCTTTATATTCAGCCTTATACTTAGCATCAAAAGTATTAAAAATCTGAGTAAAAAAGAGATACTTATTGGTTTCTTTATAGGTATTCCCAATCAGATTACTACTCTGGCTCAACTAAAAGCTGTAGCTGTGCTTCCTGCTTATCTGGTATTTCCAGCATACAGTATTTCGGTTATACTTTTAGTCAATCTTGTGAATTTTCTTTTCTTTAAAGAAAAGCTCACAATGCGTCAGTATGTGGGAACAGGTATCATCATTTCAGCTCTTATATGCATGAATGTCTAGAAATATTCCTTGCTTTTATTATTAAATTATTTTATGATAAAAGAAAAGAAACGTGAGGTATGATTCATGACTGGAATTGCAAAGCTGTACAGGAAAAACTATAATAACCTGACTAAAGCTGAAAAACAAATAGCAGAATATATCTGTGGTAACCCTAAAAAAGTTATCATGATGACTTCCTTAGACCTTGGAAAAGAGCTCAATGTCAGTGATGCAACAGTGTTGAGATTTTCTAAGAAAATAGGATTTTCTAAATATAATGAACTTAAAGAATATCTTGCAGAAGAATTGGAAGCAAGAAAAAGTGTCATTGATAAAATGCTGGATAACTGGAACAATGACAGAGAGGATAATAACAGTGTTAAGAAAATGATAAA
>DVLR01000096.1 GCA_018715425.1 Candidatus Merdenecus merdavium | reverse complement strand
CGGTATACTTTCCTTGAATACTCACCCGTGCCATATACTGTTTTGATAGAGGTCTGTCGGCTTCCTTTGTCCCGGTAAACAGCTTTGTCCCTCGACTCTGCCAACTGTTTGTCATACGATTCCAATAGGATTTTGGTCATTTCCCTGCCCAGTTCGCATACATATGAAAATATATTTTGCTCTAACTCCTTGAAAGATATAAGATTCTCGTTTACAATAGTGTTCATCATGCAGTTTCCTTTACGTATTTTTCTTGTCAATTAATATTATAAAGAAAAACTGTATGATTGGGAAGTGGGGATTTACTCCTTACTTCCCTTTTTCGTTTACATAACTAAAATATCTTATTCTTTTTGCCAACTATAATTTTACACTAACTTTACCATCCCACATACAAACCGTTTTCGTCTTTACTGGATGTAACTTTAAATCCAGCTTTCCTGTAATATACTGCAACAGTGTTATCGCATGGTTTGCACTTTTCTTATTTTTACATATGATAACAGTATTATCCGCATCGCTCATAACTCTTATTTCTTACACGTTCTTTTACGTCAAAATTTGCCCCTACAAAATCATCTGCACCAAGAACATATCTTTCGCAATGTAGCATAAGGCAACAGATCAATAACGGATTCAAACAGATGAACTTCTCTACACTCTCCTTCAATAGGACTAGAAAAAGAATAATTTTTATCACTTACTCTTGCCTCTCTGATAAAGTCTGTTTCCACACCTCTCAATGTCGCATACTAGAATTTTCCTTACTTATCCTTACCTACAAATACAACATTGTGATAGTTCGCACTCCCATACAAACATCTGGTTTCCAGACAAAAATGAATGAGTTCCGTATCAATTCCTCTGTTCTTCAGATAAGAAACTGCATACTCTGTGTAACGATAGGCTTTGGGAAGTAGCAAAGTTTTCTCTGTTTTCTTTCGGTTGGTGCAGTGGCAAGCCACTGAATAGCTTCCTATCCTGCAATAATTTCTATTGCCTCAAGAAACGGATACCCTCTTACTTTTATCAGGTATCCAGTGCTGACCGCCCACCGATTCCCTCACTCCACCATATCCACTTTCCATTGGAAATCTTCAGATTAACGTAGGTTCTGGTCGTAAAAGTATTACCAGAGAAATGAACAAGTTCCGATGGTTCATAGTTTCTAAGATACGTCAGTAAATCCATTGTTTTTACTTCCTGTACCACTTCCAGTGCAATATATGGCATAATTTTGCCTTCTTTACTGCCCATAATTTGATATTTCCAGTTGGAATTGAAATATCAGGGTACAAAAATAGCCAGGAGATTTTCGTTACTAAAAACCTTCTGGCTATGTAAAATGCTATTCAATTTTATACAATACAAGCAAAGAGACAAACTGATATTTATAGACATCTCTATACGTTTACAATATCAGCATTCTTAATACTGTATTTTTCTATAAGCCAACAAACATTCCCTTCCTGTACTGCTCCTCTTACATAAAACTTCCAATATGCATTTACATATCTTTTATTTAAATAGCTGAAATAATCAAAATCAATTGCACAGGAATGTCCATAAACAACAATCTCTTCAATTATACATTGACTCTTATTCAAAAAATCTTTTAATAAGTCAATTCTGCTCTCTTTGTAAAATGATTTGCACTTATCAAACAAGTCTTCAAATGCTGTTCTGGTATAATAGTCTTCAATATCCTTGATATGATCCTCAATTTCAATATAAGGACCACTTCCTTTTCCTCTTGCGTCATAACTATATTTTTCGGGTATAAAACTTCCTTTTGGATATCCCAATTCTAAATTGTCTTTTCCTACTTCTCCATGAATATGTAAAATCTGTTTCCATGGTATATCATAAACTTCTTCCAAAGTATGCGTATAGTTCAAAGTTATATAATACCCATCTGGATCAAGGATTTGTTCTATTAAATCATCAATTTGAATATTACATAAATAATCATCCGCCTCATCAGCAAATTCATACAATGCTGCCCATAAATTCCCGTTCAATTCCACCTGATAGATAATGCCATCACGATCACTTTCTCTATCCGATAAATAATCTGGCGCATATCCCTCAAAGATTTCTGCGAGCATGTTAAAGTCGGGATATCCAAGCAAATTCTCAAAATCAGACCAAATATCATCTTCACGTGATTGATATATATATCCCAAAAGTTATACTGCTCGTATTTTGGGGCAATATTCTTCAAATCTGGATCAAATCTGGTTGGAAGCTTATGAGCTAGATCAAATCCATTTCCTAAAATAAATAATTTGTTTTTCATGACGTATTCCCCTTAATATTTACTCTTTAACATGGTAGTTGGCGAATCTTTGAATAAATTAATATATCTTAATATTAAAATAGCTAATTGGATTTTAACATTTCAAACCAATCAGCTATGTTAATTCTTACCACATTTTTACTTTTCTTCAGATAGTTGCTGTGCTTCTCTTTCAAATACATGAGAAATGTCATAGAGCTCTGGAACATCAGAAATCGTACAAACTCTTACACAATAATTTAACCATGGAATTTCTTTTGTCATTTGATAGATGACCGCCATTGCTTTTGCTTCTGACATTACTTCAATAGAATGGTAGCCTGATCCTTGTATATGTTTAAAACCATTCTTTTCAAAATATGTCCTCACATAATAATAAGCGGTATGCCAATCACCACTTGGATAGTGTTCTTTCAGTGCCTCTGTATCTAGGTCAAAATTGATACCTTTTCTCTGTGTACTATCCATTGATTAGTTCCTTATAAATTCTGTAATCAAATTTTCTTTTTCACTGCCATTATACCAAAAGCATTCTTGTAAATGCATCGAAATTCCTGTTGCACTTTTCAATGCGAATATAGCTGCCCAAAACCTTCCATAGTCTTGCTTACGCCCTCTATCAAGGTACACTCTACGTCCCGGCTGTCTATCTGCACAATTCAAATCCTCTTTTGCAAAAATCTGGTCTGTTTGCTCACAAATTTTATCCATATCACTTTGTGTCAGATTACTAGAATCAAATTTTATCTCTACTTTATACATTACATTCACCCTTCC
>DVLR01000095.1 GCA_018715425.1 Candidatus Merdenecus merdavium | reverse complement strand
AATGTAAAGGTTCTAAGGTATAGTACAATTTTTTATTATCAACTCCGCCCATATCAAATGTTCCTATATCCAGCACTTTACATACACCTACATTACCATAAACTACATAAGCATCTATTTGATACATTTATAACCCTCCATTTTAAAATTTGCGATTACAATAGTCTCTATATTATATAGTATACCACTTTTTTCGGGTTTTGTGAAATTTTCGAAATACTTATGCAGTTTTAACTAATTTTATGCAAGTATATACATGGTATTTTTTTGGAAATCCCATGTTTTTTTCTTGATAATTCCCATATAAAACATTCTTTTTTATATCTAAAAATGAAAAAGAAAGGAATATCTATGCAACTTTTATTGCAAAAGATTCCTTTCTCTTCCTTGTTTATTTTCTTCTATAGGATTGACTCTTCACTTAATTCCTTCATAATATCTTCTACATGTTCAAGTTTTTCCGCACGATATGCATTATCTCCACAAAATAGTAATCCACGATCTACCTCTCCCTTTGCTGCATGGATCAGTGCATCTGTAATACAGTATGGTATGGTGGCTGGATTACAATGTTCTAGGCATTGATGGCAGAGGGATATCTTTGGTTTTTCTATTTTAACACCTTCCATAAAGGCATTACTTATAGCTCTTCCAGGCATCCCAACAGGGCTTTGTACAAGGACAATATCTTCTTTTTTTGCATGGATATAGGCCATCTTGTATCTTAGATCTGCATCGCATTCATAAGTTGTTACGAATCTCGTTCCCATTTGTACACCATCTGCTCCTAAGTTCAGATAATGTTCTATATCAGCTCTATTATAGATTCCTCCCGCTGCTATTACAGGAATAGGTCTTTGATATTTCTGAGCAAATTCCTTTACTACTTGAACAATCCCTTGAAACTCTTCATCAAACCATTCTTTCGTGACATTTTCTAATTGGCCAATAGTAAACCCTAAATGGCCACCAGCTCTTGGTCCTTCTACCACTACTAAATCTGGTGCTTTTTGATACTTGCGATCCCATATTTTGCAGATTACATGGGCAGATTTGACGCTAGATACGATGGGAGCAATTTTAGTCTGAAAGCCTTCTACTAATTTGGGCAACATGGTCGGAAGTCCAGCTCCTGATATAATGAGGTCTGCTCCAGCTTTTGCTGCCGTTTTTACGTATTCTTCGTATTTTTTCGTAGCCACCATAATATTAACTCCTACGATACCTCCCTTAGCAATCTCTTTTGCTTTCTTGATATGAGTTGTAATCGCTCTTAAGTTTGCTTCTAAGGGATTTTGATCAAATGTAGGGTCTTTATAACCAATCTGTGCCGTAGATATAATGCCTATTCCGCCATGTAAAGCGACTGCACCTGCTAGGTTTGATAAACTTACACCAACTCCCATACCGCCTTGTATTACAGGGGTTTTAGCCTTTAGATCTCCTATGACTAATGGTTTTAATTCCATGATACTACCTCGTTTCTTCTAGCTTTACATACGTCTAAATCGATGATATCTTTGCTCTGCGATCTGATTTTTTGTTAAATGTCCATACTCTTTTATAAATCCAATCATATGTTGTTTCATATATCTTGCAATTAGTGAAATATTTTCTTTACTTGCAAAGGCTCCCTCTGGGATGACACGGTCAATGATGTGAAGATCTTTTAAATCTGCTGCTGTGATTTTCATTATCTTTGCAGCTTCACTCGCCTTCTTACTATCTTTCCATAGAATAGAAGCAAATCCCTCTGGAGATAAAATGGAATACGTTGCATTTTCCATCATCCAAACCTCATTCCCTACTGCTAAGGCTAAAGCTCCTCCACTTCCACCTTCTCCTATAACGATACTTAAAATAGGTGTTTTCATTCCTGACATCTCCATAAGATTTCTAGCTATGGCTTCTCCTTGACCACGTTCTTCGGCTTCAATACCACAAAAAGCTCCTGGAGTATCAATAAAGGTTATAATTGGGCGATTAAATTTTTCTGCCTGTTTCATAAGTCTTAGGGCTTTTCGGTATCCTTCTGGCGATGGCATACCAAAATTTCTTTTTATATTTTCCTTGGTATTTCTTCCCTTTTGTACACCGATTACAGTTACAGGAAGACCATTTAAATATGCGATTCCACCTATAATTGCTCCATCATCTTTCATTCCACGATCGCCATGAAACTCTACAAAATCAGTAAAAATATGTTGGATATAATCGTAGCTGGTTGGTCTATTTGCTGAACGTGCTATTTGCACTTTTTCCCAGGCATCCTGACAGTGGTCCTTGGTGCCTTCAATCTTAATTTCTAGTAATTCCTCTGTGGATAGTTTATCTTCAGGGATTGTTAATAAAGATGAATCCTTTAAGGTATGCATATGAATCAGTACAGATAACAGTTGTTTTAAATCTTCTCTTTTTACAATTTTATCTATCATACCGTGTTCTAAAAGAAATTCTGCCTTTTGAAAACCATCTGGTAATTTCTGCCCAATGGTTTGTTGAATCACTCTTGGTCCTGCAAATCCAATTAGACTTCCTGGCTCTGCTAAAATCATATCTCCTAACATAGCGAAACTTGCAGTTACTCCTCCAGTAGTAGGGTCGGTTAAGACTGGAATATAAAGGAGGCCTTCCTCACTATGTTTTTTTATAGCCGCAGAAGTTTTAGCCATCTGCATCAATGATACAATCCCCTCTTGCATTCTAGCCCCTCCAGAACAACAGAATAAAACAACTGGAAGTTTTAAACTCGTGGCCTTTTCTATTGCCGCGGTAATCTTCTCACCAACAATGTATCCCATACTTCCCATTAGAAATCTAGAATCACAAACGCCAAGTACGACTTCTTGCCCATGGATAGTACCTTTTCCAATTTTAACTGCTTCATCTAAGTGTGTATTCTCTTTTATATCTGCAAGTTTTTCCTCATACATGGGGTAATCTAAAGGATTTCTTGTTTGTAATCCAGTCTCCCACTCTTCGAAGCTGCCTTTATCAAGTACCATTCTAATCCTAGTATTGGCCTTCATCCGAAAGTAACCCTGACACTTAGGACATACATATGAGTTTGCGACAACATCATCTTTATAAACCATCTTCCCACATTTAGGACATTTGATCCATAGTCCCTCAGGTACACTTGGTTTCTCCTTTGCATCAGACTCCTTCTCTTTGTTTCCAAGGGGAATATATGTGGTTTTTTTAAACATTTCTTTTAACATCAACATATGAATCTCTCCTTATTGCTACCTTACTCAAATTCCTCTAAAATAAAGTGAGTGGTGACATCACCAGACTGAAATTTTTTATGATTTAATATTTCATACTGAAAATCTATATTTGTAGTAATACCATCGATAATGACTTCGCCTAAAGTACTGCGCATTTTATGGATAGCACTTTGTCTATCTTTATCATGTACAATAACTTTCATAATCATAGAATCATAATTTGGAGTTACGGTATAACCATGATAAACTCCAGTATCTATCCGAACACCATTTCCCCCTGGTATATGCAAATGGTTGATCTTTCCTGGACAAGGCATAAATTTCTTTTTAGGATCCTCAGCATTGATTCTACATTCAATGGCGTGCCCCCTCATCAAAACATCCTTTTGGGATACGCTTAAAGGCAATCCAGCCGCAATATTTATCTGTTCTTTAATTAAATCTAATCCAGTTACCATCTCTGTAACGGGATGCTCTACTTGAATTCTTGTATTCATTTCCATAAAATAAAAATTAGAGTATTTATCTAGTAGAAACTCTATGGTTCCAGCATTCACATAGCCTACTGCTTTTGCCGCCTTTACTGCAGTATCTCCCATTTTCTTTCTCAATTTATCGGAAATAATACTACAAGGGGATTCTTCTATAAGTTTCTGGTGTTTTCTTTGAATAGAACAATCTCTTTCACCTAATTGCACCACATTGCCAAATCCATCTCCAAGAATCTGAAATTCAATATGACGCGGTTTTTCTATATATTTTTCTATATACATCGTGTCATCTGAAAATGCATGAATCGATTCCCTTTGTGCCATTTGAAACTGACTGATGAACTCTTTTTCATCCTGTGCAATTCTCATTCCTTTTCCACCACCACCAGAAGATGCTTTGATCATAACGGGATATCCAATATCCGCGGCTAATCTAAGTCCTTCTTCTGCTGAAAAGACAGCTTCCTTGGTCCCAGGTACCACAGGTACACCTGCTGCTATCATGGTTTTTCTAGCTTCTGATTTGTTCCCCATTTTATGGATCAATTCTGCGGAAGGTCCAATAAAAGTAATCTTACATTTTTGACACATCTCTACAAACTTGCTATTCTCTGATAAAAATCCAAACCCTGGATGGATGGCATCGGCTTTTGTCACTATGGTAGCACTTAATATACGTTCCATATCCAAATAACTTTCTGATGCTTTACCAGGCCCTATACAAATAGATTCATCAGCCAACTGTGCATGTAAGGCTTCACGATCCGTTTCTGAATATACAGCAACTGTTTTTATTCCCATCTCTCTGCAAGCACGGATAATTCGAACTGCAATTTCTCCTCTATTGGCAATTAATATTTTTTGAAACATACAAAACTCCTATCCTATTGCAAATGTAATTTCTGCAACAGCTACCACTTTACCCTTTACTGTTGCCGTTCCCTTGCCAATTCCTATTGATCCTTTTTGTTTCATCATTTCAACTTCTAATAAAAGTACGTCACCTGGTACTACTTTTCCTTTAAATTTCGCTCGATTTACAGCTGCTAAATAAGCTGTTTTTCCTTTAAACTCTGGTGTGCTTAAAATATTCACTGCACCTACTTGAGCCAATGCTTCGATGATCAAAACTCCTGGCATAATAGGCTCTTGGGGAAAGTGCCCTGCAAAAAAAGGTTCGTTGTAAGTGACACATTTTTTTCCTACTGCACGTTTTCCTATCTCTAACTCTTCAATGGTATCCACCAAGAGAAATGGCTGACGATGTGGAATAATATCCATAATTTCTTGGGTTGTAAATATTGACATAAAATTACCTACTTTCTCCTTAGATCTAATGGCTTCTTAATAAAAGCGTTCTTACTGAACTTCCTGTTTCTATAGGGCACTTGATTCAATCATAAATAGAGGCTGCCCATACTCCACGATTTGTTCATTTGACACTAAGATTTGAGTTATCACACCATCCACTTCACATTCGATTTCATTCATTAGTTTCATAGCTTCTATAATACCAAGAACATCTCCTTTTTTTACAGAATCCCCTACCTTTACAAAGTCATGGGATTCTGGGGAGCTGGCACTATAAAACGTACCTACTAATGGAGATGCTACTATCTGCCCAGAACTTTCATTGATTGATTCTTGTTGGTTATTCTCATCCATATCAAGAGTAGAAAGAACTGTTGATTTCTCCTGTGGTCTTTGTACACATTCATTCTTTGGTGTCACTTCTTTGTTGGTTTTCATTTTGATTTTAACTTCTCCATCCCTTAACTCAAATTCTGTTAAAGTAGAAGAAGATACTGCTTCAATTAATTCTTTTATCTTATTGAATTCCATGCTTTTCTCCTTAACTGGTCCTACTTATATTTTTTAATCAAAATACTAGAATTGTGTCCACCAAATCCTAGGGAATTGCTCAGTGCATAATTTACCTCTTCATGAATTCCTTGATGTTTTACGTAGTTTAAGTCCATTTCTTCATCTTCTATCTCATAACCAACGGTTGGATGGATATATCCTTCTTGAATTGTTTTTACGCAAGTAATCAATTCAACTGCACCAGCAGCACCTAATAAATGCCCTATCATTGATTTCGTTGAATGAATTCGAATATTTTTAGCATGATCTTGAAACAGCTTTTTGATAGCTCTTGTTTCGAATAAGTCGTTATGGTGAGTGCTGGTTCCGTGGGCATTGATATAAGTAATATCGGTTAATTTTATGCCTGCATCAGCAATGGCAAATTCCATAGATTTCGCTGCTCCACTACCATCTTCTGCTGGTGATGTGATATGGTAAGCATCACTTGAATTTCCATATCCCACAACTTCTGCTAGAATCGTTGCAC
>DVLR01000094.1 GCA_018715425.1 Candidatus Merdenecus merdavium | reverse complement strand
GTAGTTCGATTATGCCAGGAAAAGTCAACCCTACACAGTGTGAGGCTTTAACCATGGTAGCAGTACAAGTGATGTCTAATGATGTTGCTGTTGGCTTTTCTGCATCTCAAGGAAACTTTGAACTAAATGTATTTATGCCTGTGTGCATCTATAATTATTTACAATCCGTTAGACTTTTAACGGATGCCATGAATTCCTTTAACGAGTTCTGTTTAATCGGTATTGTTCCTAATAAAGAACGTATGGAAGAGAATTTATCTAAATCTTTAATGTTGGTTACTAGTTTAAATCCATACATTGGATATGATAATGCTGGAAAAGTTGCGAAAACAGCTTTTAGAGAAAACATATCCTTAAAAGAGGCGGCTGTGAGTTTAGGCTTTTTAACCTCTGAAGAATATGATAAAATTGTACAACCCGAAAACATGGTTTAGGACTATCCATTACTATGCAATATAATTTTATTAAAAAAGCAGATACCATTTTGATATCTGCTTTTTATCATCCCACTTTTAATAGGTTGCTATTGGTCCATGTGGACCTTCCATAATTTCTATTTTTGTTTCAAAGATATTTGTTAAAAGTTCTGCATCCATGATTTCTTCTACGGTACCAAAGGAAGCGATCTGTCCATTTTTCATAGCACATATTCGATCTGAGTATTGTGCGGCAAAATTGATATCATGCATAACAACCAAAATTGTTCTTTTAAATTCATTTGCTGCATGTCTTAAATGTTTCATCATCTGAACCGAGCGGGCAACATCAAGATTATTCAGTGGTTCGTCTAATAACACATATTCTGTCTCTTGAGTTAAAACCATTGCCACATACGCCCTCTGTCTTTGACCACCAGAAAGCTCATCCAAATATCGGTTTTCCAGATCCGTTAAGTCTAAGAAATCAATGTATTTAGAAATAATCTCTTCATCCTCTTTGGTTAATCGCCCTTTAGAATAAGGAAAGCGTCCAAACCCAACGAGTTGTCTAACCGTAAGCTTCGTCACAAAATGATTTTCTTGTCGTAAAATAGTCAAGATTTTTGCTAAATCTTCTGATTTTGTTTGAGAAATATCTAGATCAGCAACCTTAATACTACCTTCATTCATATCCAAAAGCCTACCAATCATTAAAAGTGTTGTGGACTTTCCAGCACCATTAGGCCCTATTAAGGAAGTGATACCTGCCTTGGGAATATCGATGTTTAAAGGTCCTATCTCCACTTCATCATATGATTTTCTAGCCTTATTAATTCTTATCATAGTGTCCCCTTTCTCAAAACTACAATTAAAAATGTGATTCCACCAAACATCTCTATAATAACAGAGACGACGCCTTGGGCATTAAATATGTGATACATAAAAAAGTATGATCCAGTTAATACAAGAAATCCAATTGCAAGGGCCATGGGGAAAATATATTTATGATCATAAGTTGGAGCCGCCTGATAACTTAAGGTAGCAACTAAAAATCCATAGAAGGTAAGTGGTCCAACTAAGGCTGTTGATACAGACATTAAAATAGAAACCAAGATCAAAGCATAAATAACACTAGATCGAGGATTCATCCCCAAAGATGTAGCAGTATCCTTGCCTAGAGATATCACATTTAATTTTTTAGAAAAAGCAAGCAAAAGGATTGCTGCAATGATTACGATGGGAATTGCAATGGGAAAATACTCAGGATCAGCATTATTAACAGACCCAAATAAACGTGCCTGTAATATATCAAACTCCGATGGAGATAACACTCTTCTCATAAAAGAAGATAATGATTTAAGTCCTGTTCCCATAATTACCCCAACTAAAAGCATGAGTTGAAGATTTCCGTATTTACCTGCAAGGAGCCATCCATATAAGATCAAGCACATAACAACCATGATAATCACTTGAAAAACAAAGGATTTAGCACCTGTTAATTTGATCAATGTAGATGCACCAAAGAAAAACACTGTAGCAGTTTGAATGGTAGAATACAGTGCTTCAAACCCTAAAAGAGATGGTGTAATAATCTTGTTATTCGTAATCGAATGAAAGGTAACCGTAGACAAGCTTTGACAAATTGCTGAAATAAGCATTGCTAAAAGTGCATACATTCTTCTTTTGACGACAGGAATAAAAGAAGGGGAATCCACTGGAACTGGATTTTTATAAACTAAAAGACCATAAGAGGCCAGAATCCCTAAAAGAAATAAGGTAATCAGCAAAATCCAATATCTTCTCTCTTCTTTCTTTGAACGAAAGGCTTTTGCAGTTCTATTTTTGTTCATCAAACCAGTATTGTTTTCTATATTTATGTTAGAATCATATGGTATTACTTTCATCTTTGCCTCCTTTGTTTCATTAAAATCATAATAAATATAAATGATCCCAATGTTCCGAGAATCAAAGAGACAGGTACTTCAAAAGGCATAATAATGGTTCGAGAAATGATGTCACATAGTATAATGACGCCCATTCCTACGACACATACCCAAGGTAGATTGCTTCTTAGATCATCACCTCTGTACATGGAAACAATATTTGGAACAATTAAGCCCAAAAATGGTAAATTACCTATAACAGCAGTCACAATTCCAACTGCCAAAGAGATCAGTCCTGTTCCTAATATGACGATTTTGTTGTAATTTACACCTAAGCTAGTAGCTACGTCTTCCCCTAATCCAGCTAAGGTAAATCGATCTGCATAGATAAAAATAACAATCGTAATGATTACAATAAACCATAAGTATTCATATCTTCCAGCTTGTACTGGAGCAAAGGAGCCAACAAACCAGTTCTCAATATTTTGAGTCATTTTAAAAGCAAGTCCTAGAAAGGTAGAAAAAGCTGAAACAACGGCTCCTAACATCATTCCAATAATCGGAACGATCAAGGAGGAACGTAGCTTAACTCTTCTTAAAAACAAAAAGAAAACCATAGTTCCTATGAAAGAAAATATGATCGCTCCAGTCATTCTTAAGACTAACGTCGGTCCAGGAAAAATTAAATATACAAGAAACAATCCTAATCCAGCCCATTCAATTGTTCCAGTAGTAGTAGGTTCAACCAAACGGTTCTGAGTGATTAATTGCATGACAAGACCAGACATTGACATAGCGGCTCCCGTTAACATCAAGGATATTGTACGTGGTACTCTGGTGATAAAAAACATTTTCCATCCATCTTCTTGCCCGCGAATATCATAAACCCCTGTAAATAATGATATCACACCTAAAATTGCTACGATTACAATGGCTATGATAAAGGGTTTGGTCCATATTTTATTGTTTTTATAACGATCGGGCTGAGTATTCTCAGCCCGATTCATTGTAGTAGTCATTCTATTCGGCACGTTTTTATAACTCCTATTGATTATTCTGACAATCGATTTGCAATGTCTGAAAATAATTCTAAATATGTTTGAATGGATTCATTTGTGTATGTATCCGCTGGTGCATAAATAATCTGATCTTCAGTAATAGCTGTTACATTTTGAAGAGCTGGTGAATTTGCAATAACATCTTCAGCTGGAATTGCATCTTCGACTGAGGATACTGATGCATCACGATCTAATACAAACATCCAGTCAGGATTACTTTGTGCAATTGCTTCAACAGAAACTTCATCTCCTTGATGATCAGAAGTAGAATTATCAACCTCTAAAGATGGAACCCATCCGAAAACTTCATACATTGGTCCCCAAACACGTCCTGAACCAGGAGCTGAAAAACCAATATTTCCACTAGAAACTACAACGGACATAATTGTATCGGTACCATTATATGCACCTTTAACTTCTTCGATTGCTTGATCAAACTCTGCATTTAATGCTTCTGCTTCTTCATTCTTATCAAAAATTTGTCCTAATGCTGTTGTTGAATCTTTCAGTCCATTGACTAAGTTTTCACCTGGATGTTCACTTTCCTCAGAAACATCAAAATTAAGATCAATTACGGCTGCATTTGGTACTAAAGCTTTGATTTCTTCATAATAAGAAGCGAATCTTTGCCCAATGATAACAAGATCAGGATCAGCCGCTGCGATAATTTCAAGATTTGGTTCGCGGTGGTTACCGATATTTTGAACGGATTCATCTGCCACGTATGGTGAATCTTCTGGCATTACATCCTTTGGAGCAGCTACTAATGTTACATCCCAATCATTAAGGGTTTCATAAGTTCTATTATCTAATGAAATAACTGTTTCAGGATTTACAGGTACCGTAACCGTTCCATGTACATCATTTATTTCAACTGTTAAAGGTGAGTCCTTTTCAGTATCCTTTACTGTTTCAGTATCAGCAGTTGTTTCACTGCTCTTAGTTGCCTCAGTTGCCTCAGTCGCTTCGGTAGCTTTATCTCCTTCTGCCGTATCTGTAGTTGTAGTGTTGTTACCAGAACAAGCGGTCAACGCTATTGCTATTGCTGCCACAAGTGTAGCTGATTTTAAAAATTTTACTTTCTTCATATCTACTCCTCATTTCACTATAATGTAGTTTGTTAGGTCTTGCTAACTTTGGTTAGTATACTATAACTATTTTTTATTGTCAACCTTCCATTTGTGTCTTATTTGTGTCCTTATAGATGGTTTTTTAGTTCCTAGTTTAGGGCGTTACAACTGCATAAGAATTGAATTTTAGAGTATGAAAAAGCAGGAATGTAGTGTTTATGGGCA
>DVLR01000093.1 GCA_018715425.1 Candidatus Merdenecus merdavium | reverse complement strand
TAATCTGGTTATTTATACGAGTCCAATTAGGTGGTATGATATCCCACATGAAGAAAGAAGAAGTGGAATCATTTAAGCTTTCTTTCCATAATGATAATGTGTGATCACACACAGAACGGAGGAAATGATGAATAAGGAAACAAATAAAATTATGATTATCGTCCAAACAGCTTTTATGGCTGCCTTATGTTACGTGGGTTTTGCTGTATTTCGCGTTGATATTCCTGTTGGTGCTACAAAAACGGCATTTCATTTAGGTAATACCTTTTGTGTACTAGGGGCTTTACTTCTAGGTGGCGTTCCAGGTGGTCTCGCAGGTGCTATAGGCATGACTCTTGCAGATTTAACTTCTGGATATGCTTCCAGTGCTCCAAAAACATTCTTTATGAAATTACTCATAGGGTTAATCGTTGGATTTGTAGCATATAAAATAGGACACATTTCAGAAAGACGTCATCAAAAAGAAATTGCCTTTTGGGCTATTATATCTTCTATTAGTGGAATGATATTTAATGTAATCTTTGATCCCATTATCGGTTTTCTTTATAATAAATATATTTTAGGCTTGCCACAAAAAGCTGTAGATATTATGTTAAAATGGACCGCTACCACTACAATCATCAACGCTATCTTAGCTGTTTGTCTTGCATCAAGTTTTTATATGGTGATTCGTCCAGTACTGCATAAACAGGGGTTGATCATCCATAAAAATATAGTTAAAAAGCTATAAAGTAAAGATAAACGACCAAAGACCAAGGATAGAAAACCTTCGTTCTCTATCCTTGGTCTTGAATCGTTACCTTATGAATCACATCATGCTCATATCTTTATCACTAAGCGAAGCAAGATGTTACAGGATACTATTTTCTTAATACTTCATTTAAGTTCTGAACTAATCGGTCAAGTTCCTCACTGCTTTTCCCTGCAAAACTTCTTAATCCACGAAGAGGCATATTCCCAACCATACTTAGGGCCATTTCTTCCGATACCGATTCCTTGGCTGTTTCACTGTCGCCACCCAATACATATTGTATTTCATCTACCATTGGCTTTAGAATTTTTTTTGTCTTTTCATTATTTAAAATATCTTCTAATGGTGTATTTCTAGTTACTTGAAACGGAATTTCTACCTCTGTAGTGAAAACAATCCTATCTTGCAATACAATTTCTGCAGATGATTTACCAATCAGGATTTCATATTCTCCACTTGAAGCATACCAGTCCTTAAGCTCTACATTGTAATAAGAAAGATCTCGTTTTGATAGCTCCATAGTTATGGTTTTTGATTCTCCTGGCTGTAGTTCTACTTTATCAAAATTTCTTAATTCCTTCTTTGGCCTCATAATACTATTGGTATGATCTTTTACGTATAATTGAACAATTTCTTTTCCAGCTACATTCCCAGTATTCTCAATGGTAACAGATACATTTAATACGTCCTCATCCGTTAACTCTTTTTTACTTAATTTTAAATCCCTATATTCAAATGTTGTATAACTTAATCCGTATCCAAATGGAAACAATACATTCATTTTTTTCTTTTCATAATAGCGATATCCCACAAATACACCTTCTTTATATTCTACCGTTTTTCCATCCCCTGGAAAATTTAAGTAAGAAGGGTTATCTTCTAATTTTATAGGAAAAGTTTCCGCAAGCTTACCACATGGATTTTTCTTACCATAAAGAATATTTGCTGTGGCAATACCAACAGCCTGACCGCCTAAATAAGCCTCTAAAATTCCTTTCACATCTGAAATCCAAGGCATTTCAATAGGTGAACCATTGTGAAGAACGACGATGATGTCTTTTTGTACTTTTGCAACTTCTTTTATTAGAATCTGCTGTGAGTAAGGAATTTCAAGGTGAGAACGATCATATCCTTCCGATTCGAAGGAATCTGGTAGTCCAATAAAAAGCACTGCCTTATCTGATCTTTCAGCCAATTGAACAGCTTCCTTTAATAATTCTTCATCCACTTTTTCATCATCCACATGGTATCCTTGAGCATAAGAAACTTGATTACTTATTTCTTTTGCACGTTCAAATGCATTGGATACCTTAAAAGAATTAATATGAGAGCTTCCTCCTCCCTGATATCTTGGGGATTTTGCAAATGCACCTATAAAGGCTACTTTTTCCTCTTCCTTTAATGGAAGAACCCCTTCATTTTTAAGAAGCACCATAGACTCTTCTTCGACTTTAGTAGCAAATTTATGATGTTCCTCTAATTCTAAAGTTTCATCCGTTCTATGATCCACAAAATTAAATATAATCTTTAAAATACGCTCTACGGCACGATCTAAAATATCTTCTTCTAAAGAACCCTCTTTGATTGCCTTTATAATTTCTAGATCTGTTTCTCCATTGGAGGATGGCATTTCTAGTTCTAATCCTGCTTTTAAAGCTTCTACACGATCATTTACTGCACCCCAGTCTGAAACAACATATCCTTCATATCCCCATTCATCCCTTAAAATCTCTGTTAATAATTTGGAGTTTTCTGATGCGTATTCTCCATTCAATCGATTGTAAGAACACATGACCGTGTATGGCTTACCTTCTTTGATTGCTGTTTCAAAAGAAGATAGATAAATTTCTCGAAGAGTTCTTTCATCTACTTCTGACGAACAAGACATACGGCGATATTCCTGATTGTTTGCGGCAAAGTGTTTAATAGAAGTACCTACATGCTTAGACTGTACCCCTTTTATATAATCTCGTGCCAGTTGAGAAGTTAAATATGGGTCTTCAGAAAAATACTCAAAATTCCTTCCACAAAGAGGAGATCTTTTTATATTAACAGCAGGTCCTAGTAATACTGATACGTTTTCTGCTTGGCATTCTTCTCCTAATACTTCTCCTAATTTATAAAGTAAATCCCTATCAAAAGAACAAGCGGTAGCACAAGCTGCTGGAAAACATACCGCTTTTATACTATCATTGATTCCTAAATGGTCCGCTTCTTCAGCTTGTTTACGAAGACCATGAGGTCCATCCGTCACCATGACAGATGGAATTCCTAAACGATCCACTCCCTTTAAATGCCAAAAATCAAGACCTGAGCACATTCCTGCTTTTTCCTCTAATGTCATTTCTTTTACTAACTTTTTAATATCTCTCATTCTTTTACCATCCCTTCATCAAACTCTAAACTAACATAAACTTATGGAAATCATATTGATTCTATTTTTACTGTATCATAACGAAAATCCCATTTATATAAAAATCTTGTTATTTATATCAAAATATTGATCTATATGTTATAATTTTAAGGATTATAAGATAAAGTAAAAACAGGATCCGATTTTCTAAGAATCATAAATCATGATGATTCATTCATGAAGCAGGAGGTATTTATGGACAAAAAAAACTTTTATACTTTGAGCAATCACTTATATGGGATTACGCAAATACCACTTTTTTTATTGAACAAAAAAAAGGAGGTAACTTTTGCAACTCCTCCTCCACTAAAAGATATAACATCCATGAAAAATATAGAGGATGCTTTGGACAAAACCAATTCTATTTTTCTACAAACAGATGGGGAAATGATTTGTTATGCTATTATGAAAGCTATCATTGATGAGGAAGATTATTTTCTATTTTTAGGTCCAGTATTTTTTGATAAATTATCCCTTTCATCTTTTTTAAAAGTTGCTGTGGATTCCAAGGAATTCTCTCATCTTAGCTATGATACCTTGCAAATGTTATATCAATTTATTCCACACAGTTCACTTCCCTATTTATGTAATATTATGACATTCATCTATTATTTGTTATGGAATAAATCTCTGTCTGTTCAGGAGCTACTTCATGACCAGTTAGATGAATCTCTGTCTGCAAAAATCCCCATTACAACATGGGAAACCTTAATGGACCGCAGAGAAACAGCAAACTTTCACACTCCTTACTCTATAGAGCAAAAACAAATGCAGATTATTAGATCTGGAGATCTTAAAAATTTAACCTTGTTTTTTCAGGATCCCATTGCAGGAACACCAGGTGTTTTATCTAAGAATCCCCTTAGACATGAAAAAAATTTGTTTATATCTGGAATCACGCTGATGACAAGAGCTGCCATAGATGGTGGATTGAATGAAGAAACTGCTTATTCCATCAGTGATAGCTTCATACAAGTTGTGGAGGAATGTAATAATATAAAAGATATTCATATTCTAAGGGATCGTGCCATGTACGAATTTACTTATCAAGTTTCAACCTCAAGAAAATATACTCAGTACTCCCCTTCTATTTTGAGAGCTTTACATTATATCCACAA
>DVLR01000092.1 GCA_018715425.1 Candidatus Merdenecus merdavium | reverse complement strand
TACCCAAATAGTTTCACAATCTATTCTGTTTCGTAATCATCTTACTTTAGTTAACGATTATGGGAATAAAGGTACTTGCTGTAATCCCATGTTTTCTGGTAATCCAAATAGTAAGTTCATGTTTTGAATCGCCTGACCTGCCGCCCCTTTTACCAGGTTATCCATAGCACCCATCATGATAATACGGCCAGTTCTTTTATCGATTTTATAATTAATATCCACATAATTACTTCCTTCAACCCATTTTGTTTGTGGACAGTTGCTACCTTCTAATACACGTACAAAATACTCATCATCATAATACTTATGGTATGCATCTTTTACCATTTCCTCAGTTACACCATTTCTTAAAGATGCATATGACGTAATTAAAATCCCCCTATTCATGGGAATTAAGTGAGGTGTAAAGTTTAATACCACCTTTTCTCCACATGCATAGCCTAATTGCTCCTCTATTTCTGGTGTATGTCGATGAGTTGCTACACCGTATGCTTTTATGTTTTCATTGACTTCACAGTATAAATTGTCAAGTTTCGCCCCTCTACCAGCCCCTGATACTCCAGATTTAGCATCTATGATAATAGAAGAAGGATCGATAAGTCCTTCTTTTAATAGAGGGTAAATCGTTAAAGTACTACAAGTCGGATAACATCCTGGGTTAGCAATCAGTCTAGCATCTTTCAATTTATCACGATTGATTTCACATAAACCATAGACAGCTTCTTCTATAAAAGATGCTGATGGATGTTTAATCTGATACCACTCTTCGTATATATCTACGTCTTTGATTCTAAAGTCTGCACTTAAATCAATGACCTTTACCTTAGATAACACTTCTTCCGTAACTAGAGATGCACAGTAACCTTGTGGTGTAGCAGTAAAGATAACATCCACTTGTTCCGCTAACTCTTCCATGTTATCTCCCATGCATATCTCGTCTACGATCTGGAACATATTTTGATATACCTCACTATATTTTTTATCTATATAACTTTGTGAACCATACCATTTGATTTCTACTTCTTTATGTGATAACAAAAGTCTAACAAGCTCACCGCCTGCATATCCTGTTGCTCCTATAATTCCCACCTTTACCATTCTACGGACTCCTTCCTTTTTGCGCTTATTGAATAATTATACATTCATTTCAGAAAATATGCAACAATTATTTTATTTTTGTATAACCCAGTGTTTTCACGGTGATAATCATCCTTTTTCAAAGATGTTTTATTTAATTAAATATTTTTTTCCTTTTTCTCTTGCATATTTATAAGTTTTGATGTATATTAGTTTTTACAAAGATCAATCAATTAGGAGGTACTACACATGAAAGAGAAAGTCGTTTTGGCATATTCAGGTGGACTTGATACTACAGCTATCATTCCATGGTTAAAGGAAAATTTTGATTATGAAGTTATTTGTTGCTGCATAGACGTGGGACAGGGGAATGAACTCGATGGTTTAGAAGAAAGAGCAAAACTTTCTGGAGCCACAAAATTATATATAGAAGATATTGTAGATGAATTCTGCGATGATTATATCGTTCCTTGCGTTCAAGCAAATGCTATTTACGAGAACAAATATTTATTAGGAACTTCTATGGCTCGTCCTGGAATCGCTAAAAAATTAGTTGAGATCGCTAGAAAAGAAGGTGCTACTGCTATTTGTCACGGTGCTACAGGTAAAGGGAATGACCAAGTTCGTTTTGAATTAGGTATCAAAGCCTTAGCTCCTGATCTTAAAATCATTGCACCTTGGAGAATGAATGATCTCTGGAATATGCAATCTCGTGAAGATGAAATCGAATATTGCCAAAAACATGGCATTGATCTTCCATTTTCTACAGACAGCAGCTACAGCCGTGACCGTAACTTATGGCACATCAGCCATGAAGGCTTAGAATTAGAAGATCCAGCAGAAGAGCCAAACTATGATCACTTATTAGTTCTTGGAGTATCTCCTGAACATGCACCTGAAGAGGGTGAATACGTCACTATGACCTTCGAAAAGGGTATTCCTACTAGTGTAAATGGAAAAGAAATGAAAGTTTCTGAAATTATCACGGTTCTAAATGAATTAGGTGGTAAACACGGTGTTGGTATTATCGATATCGTAGAAAACCGCGTAGTTGGTATGAAATCCCGTGGCGTATATGAAACACCAGGTGGAACCATCTTAATGGAAGCTCATCAACAATTAGAAGAGTTAATCCTTGATCGTGCTACTTATACTGTAAAGAAAGAAATCGGAAACAAATTTGCCGATTTGGTTTATGAAGGAAAATGGTTTACACCACTTCGTGAAGCACTTCAAGCTTTTATCGAGTCTACACAACAATTCGTCACTGGAGAAGTGAAGTTCAAACTTTACAAAGGTAATATTATTAAGGCTGGTACTACTTCTCCATATTCTTTATATAGCGAATCATTAGCAAGCTTTACTACTGGTGATCTATACGATCATCACGATGCTGAAGGATTCATCAACTTATTCGGACTACCGTTAAAAGTTCGTGCAATGAAAATGGCCGAAATTGAAAAAGAAAATAAAAAATAGATCCATAAAAGCTCCTATGACTGTTATACTTGGTCATAGGAGCTTTTTATTAACATTAGCGACAAAAATCTTATGAATATCATTCTTCTGCTTTTGATTCTGTCTCTGTTTGAACTTCTGTCTCAGACTGATCTTCTGATTCCTTTGCTTCTTCTATTTGTTCCGTTTCCTGAGTCGTATCTTCCACATCTCCATCGATGATGACTTCTGTTTCATATAAAGTAGCTAAGTAATCTGTTATACTTTCTGCATTGACTGTTGTACGAGATCTAATTGGGCCATGTACAGATAGATAGATGGAATATCCTAGCCAGAATACAAATGCTAAACAAAATACAGCTACAAATGCTCTGCT
>DVLR01000091.1 GCA_018715425.1 Candidatus Merdenecus merdavium | reverse complement strand
CGTTATCTTCATCTAATGCGATTCCAGTAACGTAACCTTCTGCCATTTCAAGGTAACGAGGACCTTTTTTAAGAGTACCATACATAGTACCTACTTGGGATCTAAGACCTTTACCTAAATCTTCAAGTCCAGCACCTATAGGAAGTCCACCTTCAGAAAATGCACTTTGAGTTCTACCATATACAATCTGTAGGAATAATTCTCTCATTGCCGTGTTAATAGCATCACATACTAAATCTGTATTTAACGCTTCAAGAACGGTTTTACCTGGAAGAATTTCAGATGCCATAGCTGCGGAATGAGTCATTCCTGAACATCCGATGGTTTCTACTAATGCTTCTTGGATGATTCCCTCTTTTACGTTAAGTGTCAGTTTACATGCCCCCTGCTGTGGTGCACACCAGCCAACTCCATGAGTCAAACCAGATATATCTGATACTTGTTTAGATTGTACCCATTTTCCTTCTTCAGGAATTGGGGCTGCTCCATGATTAACACCTTGTGCCACTGGACACATATTTTCTACTTCATGTGAATAGATCATTTAAAAACTCCTTTCAAGAATATAATGATAATTTTCTAGCAGCTGCCTTTCTTATGTAGGCAATACTAGTGTTAGATAATAATTTAACACATACACAGTACATTCTCTCATAAATCGTCAAAATAGTCCAGTGCTAATATTCTTTCTTTTCGTAGATATTTCAATTATATTAATCTTCAGCCACATCCATCTTGGTAAAGGCCATGGAACCTGCCCAAAAGATCAGTCCTGTAACAACAAAAATTCCTATGGCTGCTCCGATAAATCCTAAATTGATATTCTTAGTTCCGATACTGATTAGTACGCCAAATAAAACTCCAATGCCGATCACAAGGATTTGGCCAAACATACGAATGAATTGACGCCCTATATTGCCTATATAGGTTCCAAATACCGATGTAGTGAATACTTCAATATAAAGCTTACTTGCAATAAGTCCCATAAAAATCAAGATCGTTAAAATCACTTGGATGGGAGATAGCTTTAAAAAAAATATCCCTGGTATTGCCAGGATGCACCCATTGATCAAAGATTTCACATGTTCTATTAAAGTTGCATACCAAAGCTTTTTTAGAGGGGTGTCTGGAATTAAATAAGTATATGGATTTTCTAACTCCTTTGTCCATTTACTTGCCATGGCACTAAATATGAAAATAAGATAGGCACCAAAAGCAGGGATAAAAAATAACCGATATGGATTCGTATCTAATCCCTTTGTGTAGGAGAAATAACAAAGTACTATACTGCCTAATATGCAGACCAACGTCACCATATCAAAAATAAAAAATCGTTCTTTTCGATATTCTAATAGCTGCCGATAGAAAATAGAACTTGCATAATTGCCTTTATAAGTAACGGTCGCTTGTTTAAACTTTTTCTTCTTACTTACAGACCCCATAGACATAACTGCTTCGCCTTTTTTACTTCTCCTCATAAGTTCTTTATAGTCATCTGCAAATTTCATGGCATCTTCATAATATGCTCCCGTTGACTTCATCTTTAAACCATAAATAAATAAAAGAATTACGGAAACCACATATAATATAGTGCAGATCACGTTTAAGGTGGTTGGGCCTAAAAATACCAATCGAATAAAAGCAATGTTCCAACCGATATAAGGAATACATTGTAAGATGGGATGATCAAAAAACTCTATGAAAATATATGGACTGGAATTCACAAAAAAGTATAAATAAAGTAAATAAACTGCTACACTTGCAATGAGACCATACATGAAGACCCTAAGGGCTAGAATCAATTTTTTGGGTAGTTGTTCATTGGCATAGAACAGCATTAAAAGCCCGTATTCATGAAAAATATCCAAAGTCATTGACACTACAAGGTAAAGGATTCCTGTCCAAAGGGATACATCAAACAAGGTAATTGCAAAAATGGTAACAATGATCTGTAAGAATAGATCCCCAATGATACCTTTTAAGTGTGCAAAAACAAGAACGAGCTTTGGAGAAATAGGTGATGGAAAGATGAAATGCACATCACTCACTTTAAAAATAACTCCCTTTTTCTTAGCGTACATCATGAGACTGGGCATGGTGAATACTAAAATAAATGCAGATAAAATATAAACCAAATTATATTTTGATGAGAAAATAGGAAACTCTTTCATATCATTGGAACGAAACATAAAGATTATGGAAATACCATAAAATAGGACCAGAACCATATAAAACCATCCGACTGGCTTCCTAAGAAGTTTTTTAATTTGATTCATCAGAGACCTTATTTGAATATATATCAATGCTTTCATTCTATTCTCCCTCCGTTACTTGGAAGAAGATATCATCTATATCTTGATCCTTTACATCATCTCTGTTATACTCTGCAACAATATTCCCCTGTTCCATGATAAACATCACGTCCCAGATCTCTCTCACCATGTCAAGCATATGAGTACTTACTAGAAGTGTCACTCCTTCTGCTTTTAGTTCCATCATAGTCGCTTTTAAAGTCTTAATGGCTTTAGGATCTAAACCAACCATTGGTTCATCAAATAAAATAACCTTTGGCTTTACAGCAAGGGCACAGCAAATACTTACTTTTTGCATCATACCTTTGGAAAGTTCGCTTCCAAGCTTATCTTTTTTATCATCCAATTCAAAGCGCTTTAATAGTTCCTCTACTTCCTGATCGGTGATGTCGCTTTTATAAGCTCTGCGAATATACTCAAGGTGTTCCGCCACTGTTAATGCCTCAAACATGGCGGGGATTTCTGGTACATATGCAAAAACTTTTTTTGCCTCTAAAGATTTAGAGGGTTTTCCATGGATCTCTATGTCACCATCATATCTTAGTAATCCAGCAATACATTTAATAATACTTGATTTACCTGCCCCATTAGGTCCTAATAAAATCCCTAATTTTCCACTTGGAACTTCAAAGCTTACACTTTTAACAGCAATAAATTTGCCATAAGCCTTTTGTAATTTCTCTATTTTTAACATATGATCCCTCCCATTTACAAAAAATCTTTTCCTCTTGTATCACATACTTAATACAATACTACATATTTCTTTTGGTTGTCAAGATATTTTCCCTCTTCTAAAATTAAAGAAGATAGATACCTATGGGATATCTACCTTCTTTACATTTCATAATATTCTTTTCATTTTACAATCTATGCTTTCAAAACAACTTCTCCTTGCTTTTTATAGATACTGTTTTCAGGGACTGTACCACGTACACTGGATAGAGGATATATATTGGCATTTTTCCCAACAATACTTCCAGGATTTAAAATACTACCACATCCTACTTCTACTCCATCGCCTAACATTGCTCCAACTTTCTTCCGATTTGTCTCCATTCTGGTATCTCCTGTTTTAATGACAACGAGACCTTTATCCGATTTTACGTTTGAAGTTATGGAACCTGCTCCCATATGTGCTTTGTAACCTAAAATAGAATCTCCTACGTAATTATAATGTGGAACTTGAACCTGATTAAATAAAATCACATTTTTAAGTTCTGTAGAGTTTCCAACAACCACACCATCTCCTATTAAGGCATTTCCCCTAATGAAGGCACAGTGCCTTATTTCTGTTTTTTGACCAATAATTGCAGGACCTTGGATATATGCCGTAGGGGCAACTACTGCGCTTTTTGCTACCCATACGTTTTCTTGGATTTGATTATATTCATCTGAAGACAAGGTTTTTCCTAATTCCAAAATAAAATCGCCAATTTTTGATAAGGCTTCCCAAGGATAAGTCACTGATAATAGTAATGGTTTTGCTTTTGTTTCTTCTAGGTTATAGAGCGCTTTTACACTTAGTTCTGTCATGATTTATGAACTCCTTTTTTATAGTTTATTGCAGCTTTATCAAATAAATTCCGAAGAGCGAATTGATGATCGTTCATTAATACCGCCTGGGTTCTTGATTTAATAAAATGCTCTAGCTTCATCATATATTCTTCCGTGGTAATCTCTCCATCTGCAACGTAATTCAACCCTTTTTCCCAACTTGCTGTAAGCTCAGGATTAAGCAAGGACCGAATGGAAACCAATACCACATCGTAGATCATCTCTCCAAGTAACTCTGGAGTAATGATTTGGGTCTTCTTATTTAAGGCAATATATTTATTCTTGATTAATTTTTTTAATATTTCTGCTCTTGTAGCACTTGTACCAATTCCACTTCCCTTAATTTGAGCACGCAATTCCTCATCTTCTATTAATTGACCTGCATTTTCCATAGCAAGGATCATAGAACCTGAACTATATCTTTTCGGTGGTGCTGTTTCTCCTTCTTTGATTCTTAGTTGACTAAAAGGGAGAATATCTCCTTTTTTAAGAGCCTTTAAGGAATCAATAAAAGCTGTATCGCACTTGGTATCCTCTTCTTTTCCACCGCCTTCTTTTTTCTTTGCAAAAGAGTTTTCCACGACTTTTAAGTATCCTTCGGAGATTAAAACCTTAAAACTAGAAAAAAACTTCTCGTTTTTACAAGCAATGCTTAAGTTTACTTTTTGGTATACTGCTGGTGGATAAAAAATACTTAAAAATCTACGAACAATAGTTTCATACACCCTTTCCCCATTCATGGACAAGCTCCTTAATGCAGTTAGTCCTTGTCCTGTGGGAATAATTGCATAGTGATCCGTGATCTGTTTATCATTGACGTAACGAGTTTTAGCGATGTTTTTATAACGGCCCATTTCTAAAATCTCTTCTGCAAACTCTTTTCCATGGAGATAATTTTTAAGACCACCTATATTTTTATGGATCTCTTTAGCTACTGCCGTAGAAAGGACTCTTGCATCTGTTCTTGGATAAGTAACCAATTTCTTTTCGTATAATTCTTGAACAATCTTTAACGTTTCATCTGGACTGATTTTAAATAGCTTGGAACAATCATTTTGTAACTCCGCTAAGTTGTATAATAATGGTGGGTTTTTGTTTTCTTTTTTTCTTTCTATGGAATCTACCATACCTTCTATCGGAGGATTTTCACTTAAAAAATCAATCAATTCTTGAGCTTTATCTTTCGTTTTAAAACCATTTTCTTTATATAAATATGGAGATGCAAAATATTTAGAGCCTTCCACAGCTCTCCATTCGCCTTCAAAGTCTTTTCCATTAAAAGGAGTAGTACTTAACACACGATAAAATGGTGTCTTTACAAATTCTCGTATTTCTCTTTCTCTTCTTACAACCATACCAAGGACGCATGTCATCACGCGTCCTACTGATACGACAGTATATCTGGTTTTTAGATAATTAGAGATGGTATTGCCATATTTTAAAGATAAAAGTCGAGAAAAATTAATTCCCATAAGGTAATCTTCTATGGCACGCAG
Organism: Candidatus Merdenecus merdavium; assembly: GCA_018715425.1. Classification (GTDB taxonomy): domain Bacteria; phylum Bacillota; class Clostridia; order Lachnospirales; family Lachnospiraceae; genus Merdenecus; species Merdenecus merdavium. Next base: position 715 of record DVLR01000091.1, on the reverse strand, counting down.
ATAAGCGGCTGAAGATAAATCATCATATTCTGAAAGATCCTTTGCTGATTGAATCCCTCTTAAGATTTCCTCCTCTGTTTGTGAATCAATCCAGACTCTCCTGCGTTGCTTTTCTTTTACCTTTTCCCCAGCCATCTGTTCTACCAATCGGTAAATATACTCTCCTTCACGACCTGAGTCAGTACAGACATAAATGATATCTACATCTTCTCTATTTAATAAGGTCTTTACTGTTTCAAATTGTTTTTTTACACTTGGTATTACTTCATACTTAAACTCTTCAGGCAAAAAGGGTAGAGTATCTAAGCTCCAACGTTTGAATTTTATATCGTATTTTTCTGGATAACTCATTGTAACAAGATGTCCAACGCACCAGGTTACTACTGCTTCTTCTGATTCTATGTAACCGTCATGACGACTTGTCTTTAATTTTAAAGCTTTCGCAAATTCCTGAGCAACACTTGGCTTTTCAGCAATATACAGTGATTTCGACATGTATTCCCAACTTTCTTAAAGATATCATACCTTACATTTTATCATAAATAAGAAAGATTACAAGGAATTTATGATGCTCTTCCGTTATCTTATGAACCATTTATGATAATGTCTCTATATACCGCAAGGGAAAATGTCTCAACTATGGTATACTAACTCCTGGATATAAATTTACGACAGGAGGAATTCATTATCAGAAAGGTTTTATTATCTATGGACG
>DVLR01000090.1 GCA_018715425.1 Candidatus Merdenecus merdavium | reverse complement strand
ACTGCCAACTTCGCTAATATTTCATAGAGCTATTATTTGTAATATTTGGATGAAATATACATTGTCCTGTAAAAAGATGAATCGAATTTATGACCGCTTTTCGTCGTATTATCCCCAGGAGATTTTAAATTGAATATCTTTCGCCGTTGTATGTTCTACACTTAATTCAATCTCTGAATCCTTTGAAAATTTTGATAAATCATAAGTTATCGTACCATTCGTATTACTAATATCAACGCTTTCTACCATATCCCCCTGCTTCATATTCAATATTAAGGAACCAGAGCTGCTTTGTGATTGAATCAACAGGGTATCTGTGTCAGGGTTTTTTAGGGTTTCACGAAACGAACCGGAAGAGAGTGCCTTCACACATTCAACACCCCAAATCCTATCATTTTCTGTATATGTTTGACGATAGCCTGTATATATTCCAGTACCATATCCCGATAAATGAAAACTACTAGCAACTTGAATAACGCTAAATACAATCGCAGTACTTAGAGTCAAGACAGCTAATACGCTCGTTACTTTGGTCTTCTTATTAACCCCTATAATCACTTCTTTATTCTTGGGTATCATCTCAGTACCACAGTGATTACAAAACTGGTGAAAGGGTTTCACTCTTTTCTTACAAATCTTGCAGAATAAATTATTGGTCTTTTTCCATGAGATAAATAAAATCACTGCAATACATAAGACCATCAATAATAATTTTGCTATACACGCCCATACCCTCCATTCCGTATATTGGTTGAATAATAAAGATAAAATTGTTTTGAACATCATAATTCCTCCCGTTTCTTATTTATATTCATAGTTTAACAAGAACAAGGAGGATTTTTATATTCCTGCAAAATGTATAGGATTCTGCGTAAAATCGCCAGGTTAAGTAGACTGTCCAAAAAAAGTCAGCTGAACGGTAAAGGTTTGATCTTCATATTTGGTATCTAATATCCCTTGATAACGTTCTACCGTCTTTTGTACATTTGTTAAACCTAGGCCGAAGTGATTTTCTTTTTGTGAAAGTAGTTGTTGTCCCGAAGAAACAGGTACTGTTTCACATGAATTCACGATATTGATAACAACAAAATTATTAATCTGGCAAAGACTAAATGTTACAAAATTTCTTTCTAACCGGTTGCTGAAGCATTCTTCAAAGGCATTATCCAATAAATTGGTCAATATCGTGTTTAAATCTATGTCTGATACGAAACTCAAATCGACATTTTCACATTGATAGGTGAAGTCAACTCCCTTCGTTTTCGCTTCTAATTCCCACTTATGGATTAAAATATTGACAATACGATTTTTTGAAGGAATCGGTTTGCCTAAATCATTCATTTTTTCCTTTAAGGTAGATACATACTCTTTTGTCGCTCCATCTCCCCATTGGTATAGTTGCTCAATGGTGTTCAAATGGTTTTTGATGTCATGAAAAAACTTTTTGGACTCTTCATAATTTTGTTCGAGTTCATTGAAGTATTTGTATTGCATCTGTTTTTGTTGCTCTAATAATTGATACTGCTCATTCTCATAATGAAGTTTCGCAATCCGATTGAATAACGTGAACACGATGATATTTATCATAAACATAAGCAAACAACTGCTAACGGCTAAAAACATTTCTGTTGTATCTGCCTGAGTATTTAAGAGTGATAGTATTGCATAGATTTGAAACAAACTAATTGCAGGTATGACGATAATGGTTATCCAATTTCCTGCCCTATTAAACTCTTTCTTCTTTCTACTTACAAAATAGATGGCAATCTGATAACACGTAAAGGTAATCAAGGACTGCATTGTATCACCGTGAGCAATGGACAGTGGACGGGAAAAAATAAGCGCAACGATAAATTGTCCTAACACCTCTGTCAGCATTAAAAACAATAGGAATAAGAACAAGGTAAGAATATCCGAATTTTTCCGAGCATCATAAAGCAAAATTCCAATTCCAATCGTCAAAACAGTAGAGAAAGCAAGGCTGACGAGGGCATTTTCAAAAACAGCACAAACTATGAACAGTATCCAACATAGAATAAACATTCCATAGTATAAGCCCTTTGACTGATAGATACGATTGAACACTCTGTCCATAAAATGAAACAAAATAAATATGCTCACAAAACTTGAAAAGGCTATCTTTATAAATTGTAATGTAAATTCAGACACAATTTCCCTCCCTACATAGTTGGATTGTTTTGGCAAGATAGTTTGTAATTGCCTCTCGAAATGCCACTGACTTGCGTTGAGAAAGAGGAATCTCAATATTATCAATCATATACACCATATAATTTTTGACATCGGTCACATAATCTAAATTGACTAAGAAACTAGAATGAGGACTTTTAAAATGATAGTCCGATAATTGCTTTTCTAAAACTGATAATTTTTGTTTCATATAATAGGCACTGGAAAAAGTCACGATTTTTATCTTTCGATTCTCATTCACAAAATAAAGAATCTCTTTTAAGGCAATTTCAATCAGCCCATCCGTCGTTTCAAATTTATAACTAATATCTTTGCTTTCTTCCATTAAATACTGTTTTACTTCATCCAGCTGCTCCGCAATTTTCTCACCTGTTACCGGCTTATCGATATAACCAAATGCATGAACAGAAAAGGCTTCCCCTTTATATTGCTCATAGTTTGTGATGAAGATAATTTTTACTTTTTTATCAAACTGGCGTATTTTCTTTGCTATTTCGATACCATGACTGTCTTTTAAATCAATATCTAATAAAATAACATCCGCTCTCTTAGATTTGATGGCTTTCAGTAATTCTAAACCGCTGTTGAAGTCGGTAATTGTATACTCCGCTGGATTGTTGATAAAATAACCAATGATATAATGTTGTATTTTTTCCGTAACATTTTTCTCATCATCACAAAAATATATTTGAATCAATGCTGAAACCTCCTTTCGTCTATAGTAATTATAACATTGCCTTCTATTATATAGTAAAAACTTTTTATTTTAAAGATGATGTAACGATACCCATAGCAAAAGGCACTTCCTTTTGCAGAAGCGCCTTAAGTTTTTTCATATTTTCAACTTAGTATAGAAGCTTATTTATCATTACCGGCTTCTGTTCCAAAGACTTCCAGCTGAACCAGTGCAGGAAATGGAGAAGCCTCCTCCGATTTAATCAACTCCCCAAGCTCCA
>DVLR01000089.1 GCA_018715425.1 Candidatus Merdenecus merdavium | reverse complement strand
AGATTTGGTAGGTGTATCCTCATTAGGCTTTCGTGGAGAGGCTTTATCAAGCATAGCTGCCGTGGCTCAAGTAGAGTTGATCACCAAAACAGCCACTGGTTTAACTGGAGTTCGCTATATTATTGAAGGCGGTGTCGAAAAGTCTTTAGAGGAAATTGGTGCTCCCGAAGGAACAACCTTTCTGGTTCGCAATCTGTTTTTTAATACTCCAGCTAGAAAGAAATTTTTAAAATCACCAGTAACAGAAGCTGGTTATATCGGGGGCTTATTAGAGCATTTGGCTTTGTCTCATCCGTCTATCTCTTTTAAGTTTATCAATAATAATCAGACCAAACTTCATACTTCGGGAAATACCAATTTAAAAGATATTATCTATGGTGTATACGGAAGAGAGATTACGAGTCAACTACTATCTATCGATGTAGAAAGTGAACATGTTTCTATCTATGGTTTTATAGGAAAGCCAACCATATCTAGGGGAAATAGAAATTATGAAAGTTATTATATTAACGGAAGATATATTAAGAGTCATCTAATCAATAAAGCGATAGAAGATGCATATAAAACCTTTATGATGCAACATAAGTATCCCTTTGCAGTGCTTCATTTTACCATATCTGGACATTTGCTTGATGTAAACGTTCACCCTAATAAAATGGAACTCCGTTTTGAGAATCAAGATGAGATGTATCAAATGATCTATGATACAGTAAAACAGAGACTTTCTGAAACAGAATTAATTCCTCAGGTGAAATTGACGGAAGAGAAAAAAGAAACTCCCGTGATGAAAAGTGGAGAAAAAGCACCAGAACCTTTTGAAAAAAAACGTATGGAGTCCCTGTATGGAGTTAAGGATGAACATACTTCCCATCAGGTAGGTAAAGTAGCAGAAGTCTTGACCACATATGGTGTAGGAGAAAAGAAAGCATATCCTTATGATAAGGAGCACTCCTTTCGTACGAAAGGTTTTGCAAATGTTTCGCCCCATTATGAAGTGAAAAAAACAGAACAAAAAACGGAACAAGAGACAGAACAAGAAAGGGAAAAAGAAACAGAAAAGAATATTCCCTTAGAATCTCAACTTAATCTTTTTGATGAAAAACTGTTATCAGAGGATTCAAAAAGTAAGTATCATTTTATTGGACAACTATTTGATACTTATTGGCTTATTCAGTTTGAAGATAAGCTATATATGATTGATCAGCATGCTGCTCACGAAAAAGTCATGTATGAGAGAACCATGAAAGGGTTAAAATCTAAAGAACATACATCACAGTATATTAGTCCTCCCATTATTCTTACTTTGAATATGCAGGAAGAGGAGTTACTGAATAAATACATGGATCATTTTAAGAGGATTGGTTTCGTTATTGATCATTTTGGGGGAGAGGAATACAGTGTCTCAGCAGTGCCTGGTAATTTATATAGTATTGCCCATAGAGATCTTTTGATCGAGATGCTTGATGGATTAGAAGAAAATATGGGTACAACAGATCCCGATGTTATAACCGAAAAAATTGCATCCATCTCTTGTAAAGCTGCTGTGAAGGGAAATAATAGGCTCTCTTTAATAGAGGCTCAGGCTTTAGTAGATGAACTCCTTACTTTAGACAACCCATATCATTGTCCTCATGGAAGACCCACCATTATCTCTATGTCAAAATACGAATTAGAGAAGAAATTTAAGAGAATAGTGTAGGTGAAGAAATTGAAAAGACCACTTATTATACTTACAGGACCAACGGCAGTGGGAAAAACAGCCCTTTCTATTAAGCTTGCCAAGGCTGTAGATGCAGAAATTATATCTGCAGATTCTATGCAAGTTTACAAAAAGATGGACATTGGTTCTGCAAAGATTCGAAAAGGGGAAATGGAGGGGATTCCCCATTACCTCATCGATGAACTAGAACCAGATGAGGAATTTCATGTTGCTAAATTTCAAACTTTAGCTAAGGAGTATATGGAAGAAATTTATGCAAAAGGAAAAATCCCTTTCATCGTGGGCGGAACTGGATTTTATATTCAAGCTCTTTTATATGACATTGATTTTACAAAAGAAGAAGGAGACAGTTCTTATAGAACCTATCTGGAAGATCTAGTAAAGGAAAAAGGGGCGGACTATCTCCATCATATGCTAAAAGAAGTAGATGAACAATCTGCCATAGATATTCATAAAAATAATATAAAAAGAGTGATTAGAGCTTTGGAGTATCATCATCTTACTGGAGATAAGATGTCTCTACACAATAAAGAGCAAAAGAAAAAAGAATCTCCTTATGAATTTTGTTACTTTGTCTTAAATGATGATAGGGATCTGCTGTATAAACGGATTGATCAAAGGGTGGATGATATGGTAGCAGAAGGATTAATTGAAGAGGTTCAGAGATTAAAAGATCAAGGCTATATGAAGGATTTAGTTTCAATGCAAGGTCTTGGATATAAAGAGATTTTATCTTATTTAGATGGAGCCTTAACCTTAGAAGAATCTCTTTATATCTTAAAACGAGATACTAGACATTTTGCTAAGCGTCAACTGACTTGGTTTAAGCGTGAAAAAGATGTTATATGGATCGATAAAAGGGAGTTTGGTAGAGAGGATGAGCAAATCTTGGCGGAAATGATCCATCACTTGAAGAGACGAGAGATCCTCGCACCCTAATAATAGATGAATCATGGTGGAATAAATAATAAAGATAAATAGGAAGCGTACAGAAAGGTCACAGACATGAATACACAAGAAACAAAATATATATATCAACAATTGGGTATTGAAGAAACCGTATTAGAGTTTGGAAATCGAATCATTGATCAATTAAAGGATCGTTTTTCCGATATTGATGATACTGCAGAATTTAATCAATTAAAAGTGATAAAAGCCATGCAGGAATGCAAGGTCAGTGATGTACATTTTTCAGGATCCACAGGATATGGCTATAACGATTTGGGGAGAGATACATTAGAAGAGGTTTATGCTAAGATCTTTCGTGCAGAAGATGCCCTCGTACGTCCTCAAATCACCTGTGGTACCCATGCCCTTGCCCTTGCTCTATCTAGCAATCTAAGACCGGGAGACGAGCTTTTATCTCCAGTTGGGAAGCCGTACGATACATTGGAATCTGTGATTGGAATAAGAAAGTCTCCAGGTTCCTTAGCTGAATACGGAGTGACGTATCGTCAGGTCGAGTTATTAGAAGATGGAACCTTTGATTATGAAGGTATTAAAAAAGCCATTCATGATAAAACCAAAGTCATTACCATTCAAAGGTCAAAGGGATATCAAACGCGACCAAGTTTTTCTGTTACGCAAATTGGTGAACTCATCAGCTTTGTAAAAAAAATCAAGCCAGATGTTATTTGTATGGTAGATAACTGCTATGGAGAATTTGTAGAAAGAATAGAGCCTGTAGAAGTAGGTGCCGATATGGCAGTCGGCTCTTTAATTAAGAATCCAGGAGGAGGCTTAGCTCCTATAGGAGGCTATATTGTAGGAAAGAAGGCTTGTATTGAACAAGCTGCATATAGATTGACATCACCTGGGCTTGGAAAAGAAGTGGGAGCTTCCCTGGGAGTGATCCCATCATTTTATCAAGGGTTATTTCAAGCACCCACAGTAGTTGCATCATCCTTAAAAGGAGCTATTTTTGCAGCCAATATTTATGAATATTTAGGCTATTCAGTAATTCCTAATGGAACAGAAAGTAGACATGATATTATCCAAGCAGTTACTTTTGGTACACCAGAAGGGGTTTGTGCTTTCTGCGAAGGCATCCAAGCAGCTGCACCTGTAGATAGTTTTGTTACTCCTGTTCCATGGGAAATGCCTGGTTACGATAGTGAGGTTATTATGGCAGCGGGAGCCTTTGTTCAGGGATCTTCCATTGAACTTAGCGCAGATGGTCCTATGAAACCACCTTATGCAGTTTATTTTCAGGGAGGGCTTACTTGGCAACATGCAAAGCTTGGTATTTTAATGTCTTTACAAAAATTAATAGATAAACAAGTTATTTCTAAGAGTCAGATGGTTCTTTAAAGGAGGTTTCATG
>DVLR01000008.1 GCA_018715425.1 Candidatus Merdenecus merdavium | reverse complement strand
TTCATCCCTTTGAGGGCAGTCTGTAGGAACATCTACAAAGTTTCCTTTCATCCCCCAAAGAATATTATGGGAAAGTTGATTGATATATGGATTGGATGTTTCAAGGGTTCCCGTAGGCTCCATAAAAGTATGGGTAGTATAAGCGGTAAAGTCTTCTATTTTAGGCTCTCCTGGATAAGAAACAATCTTAGCAAACTGGAATCCCATAAAAGTAAAGGTTGGATGGTATTGGATCTCCTCTTCACGGGCGAAAGTATAAGTAAGACTTTGTTTTGCTCCCCTTAGATTATCTAAATACACATTTCCATCTTGATCAAGCACTTCAAAGCAATGCAACTCTATGACATCCTCAGGTTTTCCTTTCGCTCTTACATGGATTCTTCCTGTCATATTCTGCCCAAAATCAATGACAGTATGGCCTTGTGGCGTTTTAAAAATCCTCTTAGCTTCTACTTTGTCTATTTCTTGTACACGATTTTTTATTTGAGCATCTAAAATCTTCTTATCTATCTCTATGATTTCTACTGGTTTCCAAGAATCATCCATCAGGGTATCCTTAGACCACCCTTCTATTTCTTTTCTGGCATCGTAGATTTCACCATCATAAATTTCTGCAAACAGAACTGGAGAATCATGACCCACCCATGTTTCGTCTGATACAACCACATCTGTGGTACCATCTTCGTATTGTATCACTAGCTGGCATAAGAATGCTGTTCGATCTCCGTAAAGATTCCTAATCCTATCAAACCCCATCGTCCCTTTATACCATCCAGCCCCTAAACTGGCTCCTAATCCATTCCTTCCTTCTACTAGTGCACTGGTTACTTCATAGGTTTGATAAGTGAGATGTTTATGGTAAGAAGTCCAGCCTGGAGTAAGCTCATCATTCCCTACCTTCTTTCCATTCATATAAAACTCATATAGCCCAAGAGCAGTGGTATAGGCCAAGGCCTGCTTAACCTTACCTTTTACTCTAAAGGTATTCCTTACGTAAGTCCCTTTGGAAAGCCCTGCATCATCCTTAGTCTCTGCTGTGATAAAAGATGCCTTCCATTCTTCTACATCTAATAATGCTGTGATAAAGTAATAAGTCTCACTCCACGGGCTTATCTCATGGCCAGCTTCTACCTTTACTCTCACGTAATATTTAGAAGCACTTTTAAGATCCAGTTCTTCTGCTATGATTCTTGCAGATAAATCACTCTCCTTTTTACCGCTGTCATAACACAGACTGTTAAAAGAAGGATCTTCTGAAATCTGTAACTGATAACCATCTTGGACCACATTTCTTTTATCACTCCATAAAACCCAACTAAATAATGGTACACCTGTAATCCCCTCTGGATTACGCTCATAATTCACTTTTATTTCTGCTACTTTTAACATTGTTCCTCCATTTCTGTGTCTATGGGATTGGTTCTTGTTTCATCTTTTCCACACCATAGCACTGTGTAAAATGACCCTTTTCCTATTTCTATATCCTTAAGATATACAGAAATAGAGAAGATGACAATGTCTAATCCCCAGTTATTCATAACCATTTCACAGATTCCATTTTTTCCGATAATTTCCCGGTGTCTCCTTCTCCTTCTTTTCAAACAAGCGATAAAAAAAGTTGATATTTTGATATCCACATAAGGTGGCAATCTGGGCAATGCTTAAGTCTGTGTTACGCAAGTAAGCCTTTGACTTTTCTAGCTTCTGATTTTGAACATGAGCTAGAAAGCTAATTCCCGTCGTCTTCTTTAATAAATCGGATAAGTAGTGTGGATGAAACCCGAAAGCTTCTGCAGTATCTTTTAATGTACAATCCATATAATGTTCTTCGATATAGGCTAAAATTTTTAACACCATAACTTCTTTCTTTTCACCCTTCCCTTGATTCTGTTCTTTTTGATAATTCCTTAATAGTTGGGTAAAAAGAATGACCATATAACTACTTAAAACTTCTTCCTTTCCAATCTCATCTTGATCATATTCTATTAAGATATTTTCCATCGTAACAGAAATTGCTTTGTTTTTGTGGGAGGGAAAATACAAATAATGCTCTTTTTTTCGGTTTCTTAAAACAGCTTCTACTAAAAACTCTGAAACGATACCCTGCCCTGATATTCTAGTTAGAAATGCTGAATCAAAAAACTCCTGTTTCATTAAAATATTTATTAAGATGGATTCTTTGGTTAAAGATTCTACACTATGTACCGCTCTCATATCAAAAATACAAACATCCCCTTCTCGACTCAGCACCTCATTTCCCTCAATCACTTGCTTAAAAGCTCCACGATAAACGTAGTTTAATTCAATATAATCATGTTTATGGTCTTTTACACTCTCTCCATTGCTTTGCATATAAATAGAAAACCGCTGACCCTTTTCCATAAAGGCACTACTTTTAAATATGGTTTCATTATCCACTGCATTACCTTCTAAATGGAACCTATCAGCAATATTCCTGACCAATTCTTCTATTTCATTTCTATCATCAGAGATCTCTTCAGACTTAAACTCTTTGTTCATGGCACTTCTCCTTAGTTGCTCCTTATCTAGGATGCTTTATGTAAACAAAATAACTTTTTCCTTCTACATCATTATATAGGATGATGAGAAAAAAGCATATAAAAAAACCTCGAAGCCTATATAAAGCCTCGAGATTTTTTATTTAAAAGGGTAAGATATGAGTCAGGTTTAAAAACCAGACAAAGAATCTAATATGGAGTTTTATCCTATTTCCTTATATTCCTCTGGAACTTGATCAATGGTCTTCCAAGTATTCATGGCCTCTTCTGTACTCATACCTTTTGCAATGGCGTCCTTACGAACTGCATTGATGGCCTGAATCTCTTTCATTCGCTCTCCAGTTAGAGAATATCCCTTCATTGCCCATAGTGTCAATGCCCATGCAATCATAGGTATTACACAGAACAACACAAGGACAATGGTCTTCATTCCTTCCGCATATGGTGTATCACCACCCGGAAGTGTAGAAAGGCCTATAGCAGCAACTGCTAATCCAACTACAGTAGAGCTTAATGAAGAAACAAGCTTATCTACTAAAGAAAAAAGTGTTCCCATCACGCCAGGAACGTATTTTCCAGAACGGAATGTCTCATAATCTGAACAGTCTGCTACCATAGGAATTGGCATATCTGCCGTAGCATAATAAGCACCGTATCCCACTCCGAAGAACAGAACGAATAGAACTGTATATAAATTAATATTGCTTAGGGATAGATTCACACCAGGTACCCCTTGTTTCCAGAACAGTAACAGAGCAAGCACACCCACATACATCACTAGGGCAACTGACACATAACGCATCAAAGATGCTTTCTGTCCATGTTTCTGAGATGTCCGTAATGTTAAAAAGAAAAACGGAGCGGAAAAAATATAACCCGCAATCATCATCGGTAAGTAAAGTCCATCATAATCGCCCATCATGGATCCATACAGCATACATAAAACGGTTCCGTTTGTTGCAATGGCTAATGCCAGCTTACAACCTGCACCTGCCACCATAAGTCTGGACAGTGGCTTATTCTCTTTAATGATTGCAATATATTCAGATATTTTAACTTTAGGTTGCTCTGTATCTCCTAGACCGAAGTATTCTGGTTGGTCTTTTTCCCAGATACCAATGACTGCCAGCAAGGTCAAAAATGCAGAAATGACTACTGCAATGGGAATCAACATATCAAAAAAAGCTTCTGTTGTATAGTCACCATACTTTGCACGGAAAATCGGAGCCAAAAACTGAATCACTCCCATTCCCAACATACTAGCTATCAAATTAAATATGGTAAATGTAGGACGTTGTTTTGGATCATTGGTCAAAACGGTCTGACCAGAACGGGTACAAGAGGTCTGAAACGTATAACCAATAACATATAAGGCATAGACAACTACATATGCAGTATAACGCAACCACATTGAGCTCTCTGGAATGAGTCGTGTTCCAAAATACATGAGAAATGCGCTAATTGCCATAATCCCATTTCCAAGGACCATATACGGTCGAAACTTACCGAATCGCCCATTGGTTTTGTCGATCAATGCCCCGATAATTGGATCGGTAAATGCATCAAACAGACGCATCGCCGTAACCATTGTGGTAGCAAACATCAAAGTTAATCCCAATACTCCATTACCATAGTAGGCAATGTAAGTAATGGTTAGAATATAGTAAACATTTGTTGCTCCGTTATTAAACGGGAACAGTACAAGCTGATAAGGTTTCGCACGGTTTAATGTGGAAGCCTTTGTTCCATCGTTTTTATTGTTCATAATGATACCTCTCATATTATGATGTAAGGGGCAAAAAATATTTTGCCCCTATAATGCCTACAGATCCTTATGCTCTGCACTAGTTTCTGCTGCATTCATTGCTTTTTTACGTTTTAGTGTTCTTACCAACTGGAAACCACAGAAAGCTGTTAAAAGTACAGTTACTACTTGAAGTGCCAAGATTGCTGTCTGCCACCAAGGAGTTACAAGTTCAAGTCGGTCTTCTGGGGATAAGTTGTTCATTGCATTAGAATTCGCTACTGTGTAAAGAATCTTATGCATTGCTCCTCTCATCTCAGAAACGATAAAAGGATCATCCTCATAGTTTGCTGCATTGGTTTTGTGAATCGTTGGATCTGGACTATCCCAGATATCAGAACCTGCAATGAGGCCGTCAGCTAAATCCATGTATGTGCTACTACCAGAGTAGTCGGTAATAGACATACCTCTCATGCCTAATTCTCCACGTAGGTAATCAGTCTGTAATGCTTGGTATGAACCAGACCAAGTAGCTCCCCAACGGTTAAATCCACTCATTACACACCATGCACCACCATCTACAATGGCTTTATCAGCTACTTCCAAATAAATCTCTCTTGCTGCCTGCTCGTTAACCCAGGTATTAACACCCATACGAGAGGTTTCAGAGTCATTTAATGCCACATGCTTTAAGTAAACATATACACCTTTAGATTGGATTCCTTCAACTTCATGAGCACTGATTTCTCCTGATAAGAATGGATCTTCTGAGTAGTACTCGAAGTTACGTCCGCTATATGCAGTACGATGCATGTTGACACCTGGTCCATATAATCCAGAGTATCCTAATGCAAGACAATCTTCACCGATGCTACGTCCTGTTTCTTTAATTAAATCAACGTTAAATGTTGCTGCCATTACGTCTTCAGATGTATAGCACATTGCAGAGGTTCCACCAGTCAATGATGCGGTTAGACCTTGAGGTCCATTCTCGTCTTTCGTTGCTTTCTTTCCAATGGATGGAATTGCAGCTGTATTGTGGAAACCAAGAGTTATGGTCTGTGCCATTTCTTCAAAGGTTAGCTGATCCAACAATGTATCCCACATTGGATCATCATACTCTTTTCCAATTAATGATGCAAGGGCCAATCCATTTTCTGCCCCTAACGTTGGCATCTCTGGAGTCTCATAATCCTCTGCCTTATACTGAGTAAATTCCAAAGCAGAAGCTAATTTCTCATTTGCCTGTAAAATAATCGGTTCGTTTGGATAAGTTCCTGTCCAATCTGAACGGCTTAACCAAGTTACATTACCTGGTTCTAAAGAACTCTTATTTGGATCTGCTTCATCAAATAAGTTGGTGATTGCTTCTCCAGTTGCTCTAGATGTAGCAAAAATTACAGTATCCAATTCTGGATTTTCCCATTTATAAGTTAAATCTGTATTTCCATCTGCATCCATGCGACCTTCTGTATTTTCTACAGTGTAGCCTTTTGCAGCTAAAATGTTGTTGGCAGCCTCATGAGCGCCTGTTGCTACAGTGAAATAATAATCACCTGCATCTAAAATATAAGTCTTAGCGTTGTTTGCATCATAAGTACGAAGTTCTTCCTTCGCTACTTGAATGGTCACTGTCTCGCTTTGTCCTGGTTCAAGAACATCAGTCTTTGCAAATCCACAAAGTTCTACATTGGCTTTCTCAATACCATTTTCTTTGTCATAATCTGTATATGGAGACTGCATGTATACCTGCACTGTCTTCTTTCCAGAATAAGTGTCTCCTGTATTAGTAACCTTTACAGAAATTTCAAATCCATCTTCTGTTTCAGTTGCTTGGAAATCATCAAATGCAAAATCTGTGTAACTTTCTCCGTAGCCAAATGGATAAGCAACGGTTGTGTTATAATCATAATCTCCAGTATTCTGTGTTCCCATTACAACGTCCTCGTAACGAGTTTCGTAATAACGGTATCCCATATAAATACCTTCTTGATATACGCTATAGCGTGCCTTAATATCCGAATGGCTGTCCTCAATACCAAAGTCTGCTGCATCTTGATATTGCTGAGCATAGAAGTTTCTAATGATTGGGTTATCTAGATTGTCGTAGCAGAAGGTATCTACTAGACTTCCAGATGGAGTAACCTCACCTGCAAGAAGCTGACCTACACCGTTAATACCCGTCTGTCCTACGTCTCCAATCCACATACAAGCATCAATACCATAATCCTCACCGTATAACTCTGGATTTAGGAAGTCTAATTCCAAAGCATTGGAGTAATTTAAAAGTACAACGATGCTTTTAAATACGCCTGCATCCTTTTGTTCTTTTAATCCTGCAAGCAAATCTTTCTCTTCTTGAGAAAGAGTAAGGTAGTTGCCATCACCTTCGGATCCATATATATATTCGAGACCACTTCCGTTATCGCCACTTGGAAGATCGGCTCCCTCACCACCAGAACGTGCCAATACTACCACTGCTGCATCACCATATTGGGAAAAAGAATCAGAACCTGCTTCTTCCACTTGATCCCATGGTACTTCATTAACACCGTACTGAGCTAGTGCAGCTAGATCATCTGAAATAGAATCAGGAGTCTTACGGCTATACTTTTCCATCATCTCTTTGGAAGAGTAGAAATCCCAAAGGGTCTGGTTTACTTCAATTCCGTTAGTATTTAATGCCTCCTTAAGGGTTGGAGCATTTTCTGTATCAACAGATCCTGAACCAGTTCCTCCATACATCAAATCAACAGAACCATGTGAAAAAAGACTTACTTTAGCTCCTTTAGAAAAAGGAAGCGCATTGTTCTCGTTTTTCAGTAGTGTTGCTCCCTCTGCCTCAAGAGCGGCACAAAGTTCTCTCTCATAAGCCTCTCTCTCCTCATCAGAACTGAAATCGCTTTTAAAGTATTCCGTATCTTCGCTGGAGTTTCCTTTGATAATCTTGTAAGTGTCGGTATCCAGCGCAACATTAATTGTTGTGGTGTAACGGTCCGCAATAGAAGAACCTACAAAAACACCGATGGTCAAAATTGCTGTAATTGCTGTTAGCACAGACCATGTTTTTACTCTTAGTTTCTTTTTCATGATACTTTTCCTCTCCTATGATTTTTTCTATACCCAGTTGGCACTCTTTTTCTGCTTGCCTAATTTGTAGGATCCATTAGGCTTATCCGTCTTCTTAATCATAGAGGTATCCCTCCATTTTCCGGAAACAGCTTCTATACGGTGCTTTCCTGAGATAGGAAGCTTGAATGTAAATACCTTGCTTCCCTTTTTCTTTTCAATCAACGTTCCATCGCAATAAAGAGCAACTTCCGGTTGATTAGAATAGACTTTAACAATTGTTCTTGACTCTGTGCGCTCCACATAGCGACTAGAACAAAGATGCACAAAGGGTTCATCACTCCAATATGCCTTATACAAATAGAAACTATCTTTCTTGGTTTTCCTGTCAAAGGTAACTAAGCCCTTGTGGTTCATACCTGGCTCACCGCCCTGGTTTCGGGCATCTGCTGCAAAATCAAACATATTCCAAACATGGGTTGACCACAGGTAAGGATTACGTTCAAAACATTTTAGCATGTATTCATGGTATATAGCTTGATATTCTTCTGTGTGATCTCCCCTGCGCGGCCTGGATGAATGCAGATTTGGCATACCCTCGCAACCGTATTCAGAATATCCAAGACATCTCTTAGGATAACAAAAATGGAAGAATTTCATCCACAAATCATTTAGGAACAAACCTGGTACATACCATCCTAGATACAGGTTCCATGACACTAAATCCGTAATATGGGCTGATCGATTAAATGGCCCACAAACTGCATAGCATGCAAGGGTTGTTACTCGAGTAGAATCCATCTTATGACATAAATCATTTAGCATATGATGGTTGTCCAACATGTCTTTCTTGTCTTTGGTGGAAATGGTAATCTCATTGGATACACCCCAGCAGACAATTGATGGATGATTATAATTCTGGACAATGAGTTCCTTCATCTGACTTACACTATTCTTCCTACCTTCTGGCATATGCTCGGAGATATAAGGAATCTCTGCCCATACCACCATGCCGTACTCATCGCATAAGTCGTAAAAATACTGGTCGTGCTGGTAATGAGCAAGACGAACGGTATTTGCACCAATCTCCCTGATCAGATCCATATCCCATCCATGATGCTCTTTCGTAATGGCATTTCCCAGTCCCTTCCAGTCTTGATGGCGAGATACGCCTCGAAGAGGATAGCTTTTTCCATTTAAGAAAAAACCCTTATCTGGATCTACCCGAAATGAGCGCACACCAAAGCGGCTGCTTATTTCGTCCACGATCTCCCCTTTTACTTCTAATCTTGCTATTGCCGTATACAGATATGGATCTTTCACTCCATTCCATAAATGTACTTCTGGAATCGTAAGGGTACAGTCCGTTCCTTGGCCAGACGCCACCACATTGCCTTGGTCATCCTGAATATCAATCCTCACGGTGAGACCATCCCCTAATGACTCTATGGCTTTCTTGGTCACGGTCTGATCATACACCATTTGTGCTGTTTCTGGATCTGTGAAAGTCTGGATTTGCACACATCCGTCCTTTCCTTTTACCTCAGGAGTAATCCGCATTCCTGGTCCACCACAGTAATCCATATCAAAATGATGTTGGTTCACCACAATGAAGTTTACATCCCGGTAGATGCCGCCATAGAATGTGAAATCCGCTTTCTGAGGATACACTCGGTCATTCACACTGTTGTCTACGCGCACACGTAGCCAATTGTCTTCTTGAAGAAAGTCCGTTACATCCACACGGAATGTAGAATATCCTCCATCATGTACGCACACAGAAGTATCATTTAAAAATACCTCAGCACTAGCGTTAACGCCAGAAAACTCCAGATATCCCCTCTCCTCGCCTTTACGAAGTTCTGGTATATCCAGTTTTTGCTCATATATGCATGAGCCACGCCAATAATCATTACCGCCATCCTGTCCGTCCACGTTGTTCCAGGTGTGAGGCAGGTTTACTTCCGTTATTTTCCCATGGGGACCAGTAAACTGCCACCTGTCATTCAGATTTATAACTTTTCTCATAGCATTTTCCTTTTCTTTGTACTATTCTTCCACACTATAACAGATTTTTAATCATATTGTGAGCATATTTTCATAAGTGGTCGATTTTCTATCCTATGTGGCTATCATATGAGCGTGATTTTGCATAAAAAGCAAATTCAACACCTCAACTCCCCTAGTTCCTCGATCATTAAGGGAACAACTGCTTTACATCAAAGGGGAAAAATACGAAAGGTTTACTCTTAAAAGATTATTATATCATTCATAGCAATTTGTATACTCAACGGATTACATTATTATTTATTGGAATAGGTATGTCTTTGGTTATTTCACCAGAGACTTTTATTACTCTATCAATCATGACCCTTGGATTATATTCTTCTACGAGTATAGCCTCCGACAAGAATTAGAAATGTAAAAGAAAACCGATTTCTCCTTGTAGCTATTGTTACAGATATTGGTTCTATAATATATATCATTTCCTGGTTCATTGTCC
>DVLR01000088.1 GCA_018715425.1 Candidatus Merdenecus merdavium | reverse complement strand
TATTTCCATGAAGGGTTTGTATCAATTTAATCTTATCTGGATCAACCTCCTGAAAACCACTATATAAACTGATAATAGAACCAAAAATGGCAACGGACATACCAGCTACAATAATAGTCTTTGTTGTCGCTCCCAACCATACGATTAGAAGTGGAGCTAGAGCTGATTTAGGTAAACTATTAAGAACAACTAAATAGGGTTCTAATATTTCTGATAATTTCGTACTAAACCATAGCAATATGGTCACCAGTAAACCTATGAATACCACTAAGAAGAAGCTAATAAATGTTTCATATAAGGTTACTCCTACATGTAAAAAAATAGATTGGTCCCTAACCATAGATATAAATGTTTTTACGATTCTTGTGGGACTGCTGAAGATAAAAGAATCGATCACTCCAATTCTTGATGTCACCTCCCACAGCAGGATAAAACCTACTAAAATTAAAATTCTAGCAAAGCTTACGATTCTTCTATGGCGAATTCTGGACTTGATGAAACTTTGCTGGGATAAAGAAGGTTTAGACATCATCATTCAACTCCTTCCATAACAAGTTGAAATAATCCTTAAACTCAGGAGAATTTCTAGATTTCATTGGAGTTCTATCCTTCATGTTAAAGTTAATTGTCACTATCTTTTGAATCCTGCCAGGTCGTTTCGTTAAAATGATCACTCGATCTGCAAGGCTAATAGCCTCACTTAAATCATGGGTTACTAAAATTGCTGTCTTCTTTTCCGTCTTTATAATACCTCCAATATCATCACATACAGACAATCGTGTCTGATAATCTAAAGCCGAAAATGGTTCGTCTAATAAAAGAAGATCTGGCTCCAATGCCAACGTTCTAATTAATGCGACACGTTGTCTCATTCCACCAGATAACTCACTTGGTTTTGCATGTTTAAACTTTTCTAGTCCATAAGTCCTTAACATTTCCTCTATATACTTCTTAGATTCTGGTGTAATTCTTTTTTGTATTTCTAATCCTAATAAAACATTTTTATAAACATCTCTCCATTCAAAAAGATGATCTTTTTGTAACATATATCCTATATTGGCTCCCTTTTCTTCCACTGGGGAACCGTTTAAAATAACATCTCCTGTCTCTGGTTTTAACAAGCCTGAAATAATAGATAGCAAGGTAGATTTACCGCAACCGCTAGGTCCGACGATTGCGATAAATTCACCGTCATTTACTTGAAATGATATATTTGATAATGCCTGTGTCTCACCGGTCATGCTATGGTAAGCCAGACTAATGTTTTTAAGTTCTAAAAGTGGTCGCATAGTACCTCCTACAATTTGCTTATATGTTTATAATATGAAGGATATATAAAACGGTGCCAAACTTGGTTCCTTGCAAATGGGATGAAGATCCATGGCTAAATTCATCATAAAATATTGACAACATACGTTATCATGGGTTATATTTTAGATATCAGTCGAATAGGAGGTGGATTATGGGTATTATTGGTTGGATTATTATTGGTGCTTTAGCCGGATGGCTTGCAAGCATTGTAACAAAGAACAATCAAAAGATGGGTGCACTGGCAAATATTGGCGTAGGTATCATTGGTGGATTTATCGGTGGATTCATTATGAATCTACTTGGAGGAGCAGGTGTCACTGGCTTTAATCTTTGGAGCCTTATTGTTGCCTTTATTGGTTCATTAGTCTTTCTATGGATAGTGAATAAAATAAAGAATTAAAAGATACCATATTTTCTTACAAGTAATAACGATCCATTGCACCTATAAACAAACAAATAAAATCAGTCTTAGTTATGGTAGAATAGAAAAATAGCACCATATCTAAGGCTGATTTTTAGTTTTCTTCGATACACATTAGATTTTCTTATTGATTAATGTCATATACACTATCGCGAATCTTAAGGGTTGTTGGTATTGAAATATGCATAGAAATTTCTCTTTCTAAATGAATACGTTCTGCCAGTATATGAACGGCCTGTTCTCCCATAAAATCCATATTTACATGAACCGTAGTAAGAGGAGGAATCAAATATTTTGCCATAGGAATATCGTTAAATCCTACTACACTAACATCCTCTGGAAGGCGTAAACCAGCTTCTTGAATGGCTTTATAGCATCCTACTGCAAGAGAATCGTTGGCTGTAAAAATAGCTGTTGGAGGTTCTTTCATTCCTAAAAGCTTTTTCCCCAAAAGATAACCTTGCTTAGGAGTATAACCTCCTATTTGGATATATTCTTCTCTTAATAATCCCTTTTCCTGCATATAAGCTTTATATGATGGAAGCCTGGCATCCAGAACCTCTTTTCCATCATCATCTATATCAATTCCTCCAATAAAAGCGATCTTATTATGCCCTTGATCAAATAGATAGTTTAACACTTCTCTTACCGAATGGCTCATATCTGTTACGATGGAATCGAAAAGCTCTAAGTCTCCAACTGCATCTACAAAGATGGTGGGCTTATGAAAAGATTTGATTTTTTCAACCATAGAGTGACTAAAAGTACCAAGTGCAATCACTCCATCTAAAGCCGATGTTTCCTCTAATGTGGTTGAAGTTGTAAGAGGAATTTTCTTATGGCCATCTTCTTCTATTTTCTTTTCAATGGCAACTCTAACGGAAAGATAAAAGGTATCTTCCAACTCCTCCTCTAAAGAATAGGAATAAAAAACACCCAGCTTCAGTTTTTTCTTTCGCCGTTTTTTATCTTTTACTTTATATTCAAGTTGTTCGGCCGCCTCAAAGACTCGTTTTCTCGTTTCGTCTTGAACGTTTAATGTATCGTCGTAGTTTAAGACACGAGATACGGTTGCAGCAGAAACACCTGCTCTTTCTGCTATCTCTTTAATTGTCGCCAATATATTTCCCTTCCTTTTCTTAACAATAAATTACCCTTGATGATCTCACATCATCTTAACATATACACGTTCTATCTGCAATCCTTATTATCTGGGAAGCCAGTTAGACACAGTCTAATATACTCCCACCAATTTACCAGCTCATTTCTTTTTTACTAGCCTCGCCTTCTATTTGATCTTTCGTATCTGACATGTTTGAAATAATAACAGCAACTAAAATAACAATACACCCTACAATCATTCTGGGAGTAACCCTCTCTTGAAGAATTAAAATGGAAAACAAGGTACCAAATACAGATTCCATGGATAAGATAATGGCAGCTTTCGTCTCATCTATATACTTTTGACTAGCAGTCTGAAGAAGGTAGCACAATGTCGTGCTTATAACACCAAGATATAGGACACTCCCCCACCCTTCCAGAGTTACTGCAAAGGTGGTCTCTCCAAATACAAATAAACTGATTACAGACAATACAAAAGCTGTAAACATCTGTATAAAATTTAAGGCTGTAGCTCTATAGATTTTTACGAATTCACTTGTCAGAAATATTTGAAAGGCAAATCCAACTGCACAGATTAAAGTCAATCCATCTCCTAGACCTAAGGAAAGGTTTTGATTTAAGGATAATATTCCTACTCCCACTAATGCCAGAATAGCACCAATGATCCCTTTGATTCCTATTTTCTTCTTTAATATTACCCACGCAATAAATGGAACGAAAACCACATTCAGTGCTGTAAGGAAGGCATTTTTAGAAGGAGTAGTATACTGTAGTCCTACAATCTGAAAAGAAAATCCCATAAAAAGGGCAACTCCCATAAGTACTCCCCCTTTGATCTCTGATTTCGTGATGCCCTTAAAACTTCGAAAACTAATAGCTCCCATTAATACTGTAGCCAACAGAAATCTTATGGTCATAATCTGAAAGGGTTTTAGACTCTTTAAAGCCAAATCGCTGGCCACAAATCCACCGCCCCAAATTACCGTTACTAAAATAAGGCCGAATAATGCAAGCCATTTTTTCATCTTTTTTGTCCTCCTACGCTGTCTCTGTTCCTTTTAAAGTTACCATCTGGTTGTTTATCTTTACTTGGATCTCCTCCCCTTCTAAAAGGGTTGTGGACACTTGATTCCTACCATCAATAGAAATTTCTATCCGACGATTGTGATAATGAATGGAAAAAATCATTCCATCCCATTCT
>DVLR01000087.1 GCA_018715425.1 Candidatus Merdenecus merdavium | reverse complement strand
TACTTCCGCTTTACTCTGAAAATATGGTTTTGAGTGGAGGACTGCGGAATTCATGGAGTGAAGAAATACAAATGGCATATACATACTATGCAAATCTGCAAGGGAAAGATGCCATGGTCATGGGCAAAGGTGTAGGATTTTGTCTATTGAATGCATCTTTTGATAAAACGGGAAAGGCTTATGATAATCCGCCTAAAATTAATCTTTTTACAAATATCGAACAATGATGATTGGAGGATGGTACAGTGGACAATTATGGAGAAATTCTTATTTATCAGACCGAAGACGGTTTGACAAAAATAGATGTCACTATGCAGGATGAAACAGTGTGGCTCACACAAGAAGAAATGGGTGAATTGTTTCAAAAAGCAAAGTCAACTATAAATGAACATATAAAAAACATATATTCTGAAGGTGAGCTGCAGAAAGAAAATACGATGAGAAAATTCGGAAATACCGAATTTTCTACTAAGCCAACAAATTATTATAACCTTGATGTCGTAATCTCCGTGGGCTATCGAGTGAAATCTCAGCGTGGTGTGCAATTCCGCATATGGGCAACAAACATCTTAAAGGAATACATCAAAAAAGGTTTTGCAATGGATGATGACCGTTTGAAAGAACTGGGCGGTGGCGGATACTTTAAGGAGTTACTTGAAAGAATCCGTGATATCCGAGCTTCTGAAAAAGTGTTCTATCGTCAGGTATTAGAAATCTATGCGACCAGTGTTGATTACAATCCTAACGCAGCAGTATCTATACAATTTTTTAAGCGAGTACAGAACAAGATTCATTATGCTGTTTCCGGTGAAACTGCAGCAGAGGTAATCTATCATCGTGCTGACGCAGAAAAGGATTTTATGGGCTTGATGACCTTCTCAGGAGAACAGCCTACGCTCCGTGAAGCGAAGATTGCAAAGAACTATCTGGACGAAAAAGAAATACGAGCTATGGGGCAGCTTGTTTCAGGATATTTGGATTTTGCTGAAAGACAGGCAGAGCGTGAAATTCCAATGACAATGGAGGACTGGGCGAAGCATCTAGATGGAATCCTGACTTCCACAGGAGAAAATCTTCTGACTGGAAATGGAACAATTAGTCACTTGCAAGCGATGGATAAAGCGCAGACAGAATACAAGAAATATAAAGCCAGAACGATTAGTAGAGTTGAGCAGGACTATTTAGATAGCATCAAGCTATTAGAGGAAAAAGGTAAAAAGAAATAATGCTTATATTGGGTTGAGACGGCAATCTTCCGGGTTGAAACAGTAAGACTAATAATTGCCTTCACCACTCAACCCTTTCGAGTTGGCAATGGCAAAAAGCATGGTATAATATAGGAAGCAGTAAGAATGTAGCTCTTTCCACTGTTACACAAAATCGGAAGCGGATATGTTTCCTGCAACTTAAAAACCAATAGATATGTTTTCGCAAACGAACGGTAGCAAAGTGTGAAAGCCAGATAATCTGACATTCATCTGAAGATGTCGTGCCATACAGAGACGGTTGTTTTTTGTCCCACAAGAAAATCTAGGAACACGTTAAACTCTCTTATGAGCCTGAGCAGAAGTGGTTCTATGTCAAGATTTAGTACAAGTTAAAATGAGTTGTTTTTCCTCAGATCAACTTACCAGTTTCATACCGTCCTCCAAACTCTTCTGATAAAGCTTTTCAAAGTTATCAGGGGATATATAATTACAATGTCTATGAATTCTTTTGGTGTTATAAAACGCCTCTATATATTCAAATACCAGTTGATATGCGTGATTGAAATTTTGAATTCTGAATCGATTTAGCCATTCTCTTTTGATGATTGCATGAAAGGACTCTATGCAGGCATTATCCCAGGGAAATGCTTTCTTGGAATAACTACACTGCATTTTCACTGTTGCTTTCTGGTATTCATTCGATACATACTGGCTGCCTCGGTCACTATGTAAAATTAATGGAAAATCAGTTTTCCTTCTTGTTTTTGCCTTGCTTATTGTTTCGATTACGCATGATACTTCCAGAGTTTTAGATAATGTCCAGGCAATTATTTTTCTGGAAAACAAGTCCATAATACTAGTCAAATATACAAACCCATCTATGCTCCAGATGTAGGTTATATCGTTACACCACATTGCATTTGGACGCTCAGGGTTGAAGTTTTCATCAAGGATATTTTGTAACTCATTGCTAAAATAAGAATCTTTTGTGGTAATCATATAACGCTTTACCCACTGGGCTTTCAAACCCATTTCTTTCATATATTTACCGACGGTTCGTTCGGAGATTTTTTCTCCCTCACTCTGTAGTTCCTTTGTAATCTTGGGAGCTCCATAGTTTTGTTTCGAATCCTCATATATTTTCTGTATTTTAGTCTTGATTGCTTCTTTCCTTTTTTGTTGGTCAGATGGTAGATGTTTGCACCAGGTATGATATCCTGATCAAGATACGCCTAAATATTTCAGCATTCCAGAAACAGAGATACGACGATGCTCTTCTTTGGTTTTCTCTGTTTTGTCAGCTACTTCTGCATAGATAGCTTCTGTTATTTTCCCAGAATGCCGATTGCTTTTTTAGAACATCCAATGCATCTGTTGCATTGTGAAGTTCACGTTGTAACCTGGCAATTTCCTTATCTTTGCCGTAGCATAATTTCCGGATCCTCTGCATTCCAGATCACCCGATTTTCTCAGTTCTCTTTTCCATCTGGAAAGAGTCTGCTGACTGATTCCAAGATTGCTTGAGCATCCAATCAAACCAAGATCTTTATGATCTTCGTAGTACTGAATAGCATTCAATTTAAACTGCTTGTCATAATGTTTACCATAATGAGATCCTCCTTCTGGTACATCTATTGTACCACCATATATTTATTTAGGAACTTCTCATTTTGACTTGTACTATTTTTATTCTAACACCAAATATTGAAAAAGCAAAGAAATGCACATTTCTGAAAGTGTATGACGACTTGTTTAACCAACATTCAGGAATTGAACATAAAACGGTGAAAATAAAAGAATTGAAATCATGTCTAATTGGTAGAGGGACAATCCTTGGTGATAGTGAATCGCCAAATTACGAGAGGTTTATTCCGAAAAAGGAATTCATAAAAGCTGATAATAGATTTAGTCCACTAGGCATTGAATGGCTTTATTTGGCTATAGGTTCGGAAGATGATATTCACGAGTGTACTCAAAAGGAATGTAGAGCAGAATGTGGGCAGAGATTTGGATTTTGTCATTTTGAATTTGATAGCAGTAAGGATGATTTGAAGCTTGTAGATCTTACAATAGCAGATGATATTTCATATACAAAATTGAATAGTCAATTAGAAGATTTTGTTCAGTCAGAACTTAAAAAAGGTATTAAACTGGAAAAAAAGCTTGGATTTGCACCTAAGTATGCAGTTAATCGAGAGAGATTTGAGCAATTATTCACGGTATGGGTTGCCTATACATATACAAAACTTCTTTCAGAACAAATCTTTGTTTCGTTGGATGATACAGAAGATAAAAGCGTTATGTATGCTCCTTTTCAAACAATGGCACAGTATTATATCTCACTTGGGTATTCTGGTATAGTTTTTTGCAGCACTGTTTGCAATGTTGGAAAGAATATTGTTCTGTTTGATAAGACAATTGCAAAGCCTGTCGGTGTAATAGAGCATTATATACTTTAATAATTTACAAAAACAGCAGAGTCTATTGTTGAAAAAGATTATAAGTATTTGCATAAGAAAAAAGAAATGATTTTTTTAAGATTTCATGTTAG
>DVLR01000086.1 GCA_018715425.1 Candidatus Merdenecus merdavium | reverse complement strand
TTCTATAATACGAAGGAAAATACCAGATGCTTCTTCTCTTTCCATTGCTTCAAAGTCAGCATAAGAATAAGGTAGCGTCACTTTTAATCCTAACTGCCCGTAAGCAGTTATTTCTTCTTTTTCTACTGGCAACTTATTTCTTATTCGTTCCTCTTTTTTTCTCTGCCTTACTTTCTTGGGAAGGAATCTATATAAAAAGGGACTTTTTATCCTTTTCGGTACTTTTAATACTTCTAACATTAAAAAACGATACGTTTCCTCCATCTAACCACCAATACAATTTTACTTTAGTATATGATGGTTTGAAGCAAGAAAGACTAGGTTCTTTTTACCTTATAAGGATGTTAATAATTCTTCTAGAGATTCTAAGTCTTCTACTTCATTCACCCTTCTTCTCAATGATGCTGAATGTGGATACCCCGCCGTATACCAAGCGATGTGCTTTCTCATCTCTCTTATTCCTATGAATTCACCTTTATACAAGACTTGTTTTTTAGCATGACGAAGAATGGTTTCTTTTAACATCTCTATGGAAGGTCTCTTTGCCTCTTCTCCTGTATTGAGATAATGAAGGATTTCACTAAAGATCCAAGGATTTCCTCTAGCACCTCTAGCTATCATGATACCATCGCACCCAGTTTCTTCTTTCATGGCTTTGGCACTTTTACCGTCTATTACATCTCCACTTCCAATGACTGGAATAGACACGTTTTCTTTTACCTTTTTTATGATCTTCCAGTCCGCTGTACCAGAATAGTATTCTTCTCTCGTACGTCCATGGACAGCTACGGCACTGGCGCCACTATCTTCTATGATTTTTGCAATTTCAACGGCGTTGATACAGGTGTCATCAAATCCTTTTCTAATCTTTACGGTAACTGGTTTTTGTATTGCCTTAACTGTTTTTGTAACGATTTCCGAAATTAATTTTGGCTGCTTCATCAGTGCAGATCCCTCTCCATTATTCACAACCTTTGGCACTGGACATCCCATATTGATATCTAAAATATCAAAGGGTCTATCCTCAATTCTTTTAGCCATTTCACTAATAATGTAAGGATCTGAACCAAAAAGCTGTAAAGATATTGGACTTTCCTCTGGCCGTATTTCTAGTAATCCTTCGGTATTCTTATTTTCGTACAGCAATGCTTTAGCACTGATCATCTCCATATACATGAGTCCTACACCTTGCTCTTTACATAGCAAACGAAAAGGCAGGTCTGTAACTCCTGCCATAGGCCCTAATATCAGGTCATTCTTCAGCTGTATATTTCCTATCTTAAATCCCATATTGATTTTCCTTAATTCTTCTTACATTTGTTATAAATAATACGTAGCCCCTTTAATGTTAGCATATTATCGTAGTACTGAATGGACTCTGTTTCATCAGAAATAATTTTCCCTAACCCACCAGTTGCCACTATCTTTACGTTTTTAAGTCCAGATTCTTTGATCATATGAGTAATAATATACTCCGTTTGACCAATGGTACCAAAGACAAGTCCAGCTTGCATACTAGAAATGGTTTCCTTAGCCAATATACTGTCTGGTTTCTTAATCTCAATTTTAGGTAATTTAGCAGCATCCTGCCACAAAGCTTTTGCGGATATGGAGATTCCAGGTGCCGTAACACCAGCTAAAAAGGTTCCATCTTCCGTAATCAAATCATAGGTACTTGCTGTTCCAAAGTCCACAACTAACACCGGACCACCATAGATTTCATATGCTGCTACAGCATCAATGATCCTATCTGCTCCAATTTCTTTAGGATTTACTGTTGTCACTCGAATCCCTGTTTTTGTTCCAGGTCCAACGATCATAGGATGAATATTTAAATATTTAATGATACCTCTAGTGAGAGAGTACATAATATCAGGAACGACAGAACCCATGATCACATCTTCAATTTCCTCTATTTTTATCCCTTTTCTCTCGGCTAGATTACAAATAAACATTCCATATTCATCAGAAGTTCTAGACTCTCTCGTAACCATTCGAAAAGTGGCTTTTAATTCTTCTCCTTTAAAAAAACCAACTGTAATATCTGTATTTCCTACATCTACTACCATCAACATCATTCATCTTCCTCCAATAAATCTTCTCCTAAAAAGAACACTTTGTAGTATAATTCTAAAGATCTTAGCAGATCAACCTTCGTCTTCTGTAATTCTTTGATCTTTAGTGCACTTCCAATTTCATCAAACATATAGTCGGCCTCTTTTGCCTCAACGTGAAAGCAAAGGGTTCCATCTTCTTCATATTCTAACGTTAAAATGCCACCGATCTCTTCTGTAAAAAGTACACACATTACTTTTAATTCATCTTTAATAAAGTCAGGAAGACCTTCAAAATCTTGATCTAAGTAATATTTCTTTTCGTAGGAACTAGCCCCACATAACACTTTGTTCTCTAAATCCATCCAGTTTTCTCCTTTATCCTCTATAGATATCCATGCAGACCTCTAATAGATATTTCTCCTGAATGAAGAGTGGTTGTTTCTCCATTCTTCGTTGTTACCAGTAACTCTCCTAAAGAATTTATCCCTCTTGAAATTCCTTCATAGGAAGACTCACCATCTAAGACTCGAATCCTTTGATTTAGATGAATGAGTCGGCGATTATATTCTTCTAATAACAAGGAAAGATCTTTGGTTTTTATCAATGTTTCATAGTCTGCTTCAAAATTTTCCATACATCTGGCAATGAGCTCCTCCTGCTGGATCCTATGCCCAAGTTCTAGTTGAATAGAAGTGGCTCGATCCTTTAATTCATCTGGAAAAACCGTTACACTGCAATTAATGCCCACCCCAACAAGTACGTAATGGATCTTAGTTACATCCGCACTCATTGTAGTTAAAATACCACAGACTTTTTTCCTGCCTATTATAATATCATTGGGCCATTTGATTTTAGCCTCTAATCCATATAGGCTTTCCATAGATCTTGCTACACTAATTGCCATTACAAGGGTTAAAAGAAAAGCAAATTTAGGTTCAAACTCTGGCCTTAAAATAAGAGTCATGGCAATGCCTTCCCCCTTGTTTAAGATCCAAGATCTCCCTCTTCTTCCATATCCATTTTTTTGCCAGTGGGCTAAAACCAAGGTGCCATGTTTGGCACCTGATTTTGCTAAAGCTTTTGCATCTTCATTCGTAGAACCTGTCTCTCTATAATAAATCAAGTTTCTTCCCATGTCTACGGTTTTTAATAAATCTTGGATTTTTTTTGAAGGATTACGATCTCCTGCCATACCTACCTCCATATCTGAATGCACAAAACGATTCCAAGGATTACCAAAGCAACGGCTATGAATCCAAAAATAATCATTCCTATTTTTTTCTTTTTTTGACTATAATATACCATTAAAATTCCATTTAATATGGCGCCTAAGAAAAAAACCAAAGGAAAGAGATGAAATCTCATTCCAAAATCCATAAATGCAAAAAAGGTGAGGATTACGATCAGCACACTAACCACTACTGCATAAATACTCCTATGTGACTGTCGCTCTTTTTTTCCTTTCATCGTCCCTCCTCCTTTATCTTTTGTTTCTTACAAGACAAAGAAATACTACTATTCGCCTAGGGTTGCCACCATCACAGCTTTGATGGTATGCATACGATTTTCAGCCTCATCAAAGACAACAGATCGATTGGATTCAAAGACCTCTTCTGTTACCTCATTCCCTTTTACAGCTGGTAAACAATGCATGAAAATCGTACGATCATTTTTGGTTTTATTCATTAATTCTTGGTTGATTTGGTAAGGTCGTAACATTTGCACACGCTCTTTTGCCTTATCTTCTTCTCCCATAGAACACCAAACATCGGTATATAATACATCTGCTCCTTCAACACCATTTACATCTTCTGTAAAAGATATGGTACTGCCAGATTCTTTAGCATATTCTTTACAAGTCTCTATTAATTCTTTGCTAGGCCATAAAGATTCTGGTGCAATAACGGTAAAGTTTATTCCCATTTTTGCACTTCCTATCATTAAACTATTGGCCATGTTGTTACGACCATCTCCTAAATATACAAAATTAAGTCCTTTTAATTCCCCTAAATGTTCTCTCATGGTTAAAAAGTCTGCTAAAATCTGAGTTGGATGATAATCGTCTGTTAAACCATTCCAAACCGGAACACCACTATATTCTGCTAACTTCTCCACATTTTCGTGAAGGAATCCTCGAAATTCAATTCCATCGAACATTCTTCCTAGAACTCTTGCTGTATCTTCTACGCTTTCCTTATGACCTAATTGAATATCATCTTTTCCTAAATATTCAGGATGAGCACCTTCATCTACACAAGCAACCGTAAATGCACATCTTGTCCGTGTCGATGGTTTTTCAAAGATCAAAGCTACATTCTTTCCTTTTAAACTAGTTCCTAATATACCATTTTTCTTTTTTGCTTTTAGATCCGCTGCAAGGTCTAGCAAATATGAAATTTCCTCTGGTGTAAAATCCTTTAATGTTAAAAAACTACGTCCTTTTAAATTCATCAAAATTCCTCCTTTTCGGTGTTCCCCTTCATGCCCAACGCAAGATGAACCAATGGTAGGGAAGCTTCGTCAATAGTTCATATTTCTGCTTCATTTAAGTGAAGTAACTGATATAAATAATACCATTCTTCTCCTTTTTGTTCAATAACATATATTCATCCTTTTGCATCATAAATTCTTAAGGACACTTCCTATAACCATTTCTGGCTCTCAAATCGTAAAAAGGGTATTGCAAAAATAATATGTTATTCTGCAATACCCTCGTTTTTCCCTTATTTACATAGCTTTTCAGCTGAGCTGCCTTAAGAGTCTTTTCCTACTTCTGTAATAGACTTCACAAGTCCTGCCATATTTTGAATTTCAGATGGAATAATAATCTTTGTAGCTTTTCCGTCTGCAGCTTTTTCAAATGCTTCTAAACCTCTAAGTCTGATGACTGCTTCGTCCACACCTGCTTCTTTTATAAAACGCAGTCCATCTGCATTCGCCTGTTGAATTTTTAAGATTGCCTCAGCTTCACCTTCGGCTTCAAGAACCATTCTCTGCTTTTGAGCTTCCCCTCGAAGAATAGCTGCTTGTTTTTCTGCCTCAGCATCTAAGATCGCTGACTCTTTCTTACCTTCTGCAACTAAAACGGTAGACTTTTTCTCACCTTCCGCACGTAGAATGGCTTCACGACGTTCACGCTCTGCCTTCATCTGTTTCTCCATGGCGTCTTGGATGGCTGCTGGAGGGATGATGTTTTTAAGCTCTACACGGTTTACTTTAATTCCCCAAGGATCCGTTGCAATATCCAAGGAAGATCTCATTTTCGTATTGATGGTCTCTCTTGATGTTAATGTTTCATCTAATTCTAAATCACCAATAATATTCCTAAGGGTGGTAGCCGTTAAATTTTCAATAGCCATAATTGGATTTTCCACACCGTAAGCAAATAACTTAGGATCTGTGATTTGGTAAAATACTACTGTATCAATTCTCATGGTTACATTATCTTTTGTGATCACTGGCTGTGGAGCAAAATCTACAACCTGTTCTTTTAAGATCACTCTTCGTGCAATACGGTCAATAAAAGGTATTTTCACATGAAGCCCCACTG
>DVLR01000085.1 GCA_018715425.1 Candidatus Merdenecus merdavium | reverse complement strand
ATGCTAGCAGTTACTTTAGCAATAGAAAGGGATTGAGGTATGGCTTCTACGCTGGAGGTCATAAAGACAACATCGGCAGCTTCTATAGCAGCGTCTGCACCACTTCCCATGGCTGCTCCAACATCGGCACCAGCTAGAACAGGGGCATCATTGATTCCATCGCCAACAAACATAATAGCACCTTTTTTATCACGGATTTTTCTAAGTTCATTTAATTTATCTTCTGGTAGTAACTTAGCATGGACTTCATCAATACCAGCTATTTCAGCGATTGCTTGAGCACTTTCTTTTGAGTCACCAGTTAACATGACAGTATGAATACCTTGCGCTTTGATTTTTCCAATAGCATCAACGGCTTCTTCTTTTAATGTATCTGCAATGAGAACAGAACCAAGATATTCACCATTTGCTGCAACGTAAACTTCCGTACCGTACTGTTGGTGTTTTTTCTGCTCCATATTAACATGGAATAGATCCATTAATTTTTGGTTACCGACTAAAACCTCTTGATCCTCTATGGTAGCTTTGATACCGTGACCAGAGATTTCTTCTATAGAAGAAGGTGGTGTTAGGTTCAATCCTTTTGATTTAGCATAAGATACAATACTAGAACCAATAGGGTGAGTGGAAGATAATTCGCTGCTAGCGCATAAAGTCATCATTGTTTCAATGGATTTATCCTTTGCGGGAATGATTTCTTGAACGGTAAAATCGCCTTTTGTAATGGTACCAGTCTTATCCATAACTACAGCTTTTACATTCTTCATAGCTTCTAGTGAAACTCCACCTTTAAAGAGGATTCCTTTTTTAGAGCCAGAACCAATACCTGAGAAGTAAGCCAATGGTACGCTTAAAACAAGGGCACATGGACAGCTAATGACTAAGAAAGTCAAGGCAGTATAGACCCAATGATTCCAGTCCCCTGTTATGATAGAAGGAACAAAAGCAACGATGAGTGCAAGGGCGACTACAATAGGAGTGTAGTATCTTGAAAAAGTAGTAATAAATCGGTCAATTTTAGGTTTACTTGCAGCAGCATTTTCTACAGAATCAAGAATCCTACTCACCATAGAATCTTCTAATACTTTTTCAACTTTTATTTTGATGACTCCTGATGAGTTAACGCATCCAGAAGTTACAGGATCTCCCTTTATTGCTTTTACTGGTACAGGCTCTCCTGTAATAGGAGAGGTATCAATTCTAGTATCTCCTTCTACAATAACTCCATCTAAAGGGATTCTGTCTCCAGGACGAATCAATAGAATATCTCCAATCTTGGCATCTTCTGCTGGAATAGTGGTTACCTTTTGATGATCAACTAATTGAACGACTTCTGGCCTTAAGTCGATAGCCTCTATGATTTGGTTTCTACTTTTTTCCACTGCTTTGTGTTCAAATAACTCTCCTACACAGAAGAAGAGCATGACGCCAACGGCTTCTGGATATTCACCAATGATAAATGCTCCAATGGTTGCGATACTCATTAAAAAGTTTTCATCGAAAATTTGACCTTTGGTTATGTTCTTAAGAGCACTTAAGATAACTTCTCCACCTAAAATAATATAAGCAATAACATAAGAAATCAAAGATACAGCAATAGAAGTATTTTTGATGATCAATCCAAAACCAAAGAAAATGACACCAATTAAAATTTGAATCAGTTCCTGTTCATCTTTCCAAAAGTTTTTAGTAGCGGGTTGACGTGCTTTTAGATGTTCAAATGCTTCGCTACCATGATGATGTCCCTCATGTGCATCGTGTGTATGATGTTCCTCATGTCCTTCATGTTCATGAACCCTATTTCCCCTTTTAGCCGTTGGTTTTATGACCTTAACAGCAGATTCAATAGAGGAACAGATGGTTTGCAGTTGAGGTAAGAGAACTTCCTCCTCCATATCAGATGATAATCTTAATTGTTTCGTTGCATAAGTAATAGTAACATCAGATACATGTTCCATTTGTGAGATTTTCCGTTCCATTTTAGCTGCACAGTTGGCGCAATCTAAATTTTTTAAAATATAACGTCTTTGTTTCATAGCCAGGACTCCTTTTTAAAAAAATATTATATGATCAATTAATCGTATGAGCGATTGTTCATATGTTTATAATATTGTTATATCATATTATATCTTCCAAAGTCAAGGGATGTGATAAAAAAAATAAAAAAATTTAAGTGATCCTTTGAGCCTTATATGAAATCTTATGAATCTGTTAATACTATTGACAGACGGACAGGATACACTATATAGTATTTTATATAGGTGCAACTCTGTTGGATACCATTGTCTTAATGGAAATATTCCTTCAGACAAAAAGAATATCATCGAATTTAGATCCTATAAGATACAATATGAAAGAACATGAAATAGAACATAAATACAACAAGGAGGGAAAGATATGAGCGAAAAGAAATTATATAAATCAAGAGATAATCGAATGATTTGTGGTGTTTGTGGTGGGATTGCAGAATATGTAAATATGGATCCTACGATTATTAGGTTAATAGCAGTAGCACTTATTTTAAGTCAGGTAGGAATCATTATGTATATAGCAGCTGCCATTATTATGCCAGAGAAAAATTCTAATACCTATTAAAGAAGGTTGTAAAAGATGTATAAATAGGAAAAAAACAGACCATACTCCAGATATAGAAAGGGGTATGGTTTATTTATGAGTAAAAAGAAAGAAAAAGAAATCGATCTTAACAATCTAACACCAGAAGAAACATTAAAATATGAGATAGCAGAGGAACTAGGATTATTGGATCGAGTTATGGAATTTGGATGGAAAAATCTATCTGCAAAAGAGACTGGTAGAATTGGTGGTCTCATGACGAAACGTAGAAAAGAACAACAAAAATAAGGTTTAGAAAAGTCTAGTGGTACATAAGGTCTTATGATATAGGGCACTATGTACCATCATTTACGTAATGTCCTATACTATTGAGATGTTCTATAGATTTGTGGTAGAATATAACACAGATTATCCTATCTT
The DNA here is from genome assembly GCA_018715425.1 of Candidatus Merdenecus merdavium. Taxonomy (GTDB): domain Bacteria; phylum Bacillota; class Clostridia; order Lachnospirales; family Lachnospiraceae; genus Merdenecus; species Merdenecus merdavium. The sequence goes on along the minus strand of DVLR01000085.1, from coordinate 9,648 downwards.
ACTACTTACTAATATGAGGATAGATCATGGATGTACCATGAAAAATAAAAAACAGCGATCACAAAAGAAATGGAGTAAACCCATGGAAAAAGAAGAAATAAGAATTAAAAGTGCAATTGTACATATCTTAGATTCTACTATAGCAATGCCTGTACTTTCAGACACTTTACTGGATCACGGATCAGATTTTGGAGATTTTTTAAGATCTCATATCCATAGAATTATAACCAGTGATGAGATACGTTCGTGTTCCTTTCAGAAAGAAGAATCATCGATTTATCATTTGTTGATGGAATATAAGGAAGATGATTTTACGCAGATCACCCAGAAAATAGCTGGGGAATTATTTCAAATCATGAATCAAAATGCTGATATTCCACCAGCAGATTTAATTGTGGTTCATTATGAGGTGTTAGAAGAACCTTATATGGCTCTTTTAAAGATGAACTATAAAACGTCCTATACCCATTTGACCGACTCAGATCCTTGGGGAAATAGTAACGATATTATTTTACAAAAGGCAATCTTACCAACACAAAACCAAAGACTTTCAGAAGCTGCTTTGATTTCTCTACAGGATTTTTCCATTCAGTTACTAGAAAAGAAATACGATATTAATGGAGCAAAAGTCAACTACTTTTCTACCATGTTTTTGAAATGTGTTGGAACCATGTCTCCTAAAACAAAACTTTCTATTATAACGAAAGCTGTAGAAGACATTCAGAAAAAGTACTACCCAGAGTCAGAACAATTTGAGGTACATATGGAGTCTAAGAGTATTTTGAATCAAGAATTAGCCGAGGAAGGCATCATTAGTATTCCAAAAGTGGCAGAGAAACTTTTCGTAGAACATGAGGAAATGAAACAAGAGTTTGAGGAAAAGCTTGAAAAGTATCATTTAAATGAAGGTGAAGTAATGCCTAAGAATCCCAATACTACAAAAAAGTTTGAAAGACAACACTTGACTACGGATACAGGCATAGAAATTAAGATTCCCATGGAACAGTATAATAATAAAGAAAGTGTAGAGTTTATTACAAATTCAGATGGAACCATATCTGTTTTATTAAAAAATATTGGAAGAATTGTGAGCAAATAAAGGAGAGAAGACATGTTAACCATCAGAGAAATGAAAGCAAGTGACCGAGAAGAAGTATTAGCCATGGTGAGGGATTTTTATACTAGTGCTGCAGTTGATCATAATGTACCAATGGATATTCTAATCAGTACATTTATGGATGCTGTAGGAGAAGAACCTTCTGTTTGGGGAATGATGTTATGCGAAGGAGAAACAGTCGTAGGATATTCCTATTTAACAACCTGTTATGCTTGTGAAGTAGGTGGCAGAATTATTATTTTAGAAGAATTATATATGAAGGATGAATATCGTGGTAAGGGGTACGGTCAACAATTTTTTGACTGGATGTTTCAGACTTATTCAAATGTTAAAAGATTCCGATTAGAAGTTACCAAAGCCAATGAGGGAGCAATTGCTCTTTATGAAAGATTGGGTTTTGAACCATTGGCTTATAATCAAATGATCAAAGATATATAATTTCAATGCAAATCTAGAATGTATTTAGATGAAAATTGCAGATAAAACATGTGAGTAAACATTTCAAATAAAATAAAAGAGTAGAAGTCTAGTACAACATGTTCTAGACTTCTACTCTTTTGATGCAGTAGCAATGAGAAGTAAGGAGCCAAACCTCCGGCTATATTCCTTTTGACCAAGCTAGATTTGGACTTTTATTTATTAGGGCGATGAGGGAAATATGGAAGGCCACCTTTCATAGGTACCTCTGGTTCACCTTGAATGAGGGGTTTTATATATTCAATCATTTCATCACTAAGATCCGTTCCGTTCTTTGTAATCCATTCTACAGGTACTGCTTTTTCCTTATTACACACTTCTGATACATCGACGGTTTCATAAGATAGGCTATAAGGTTCTCCTTTTGCTCTAACAAAAGAAATCATCTTACCTGTTTCACCTGATAATCCAGCCTCAATACCGTGGGCACCAGCATGTGCAGCCTCTTGGATATCTGTTAAAGAGGCATAGCCACTCGAAGAGCGTTGTAATACATTTAGTTCTATGGAACGAACTTTTACATCTAGTTTATTTTTTATAAAGTTTTCTAAATACTTTCCACATCCCGTTAGCATCTTATGACCGAAGTTATCCACTGCTACTTCGCCATTAGAAGCATGTTCACAAATAAAGACACCATTTCCATCGTTTATTCCTTCAGAAACACAGACAACTACATTGGTTTTTTCTTTTAAAGCTTTTTGGACTTCATCTAAAAAACGTTCTTCAGAAAATGCCACTTCAGGAAGATAGATAAGAGCAGGGTTATCGCCAGGATACTTTCTGGCAAGAACACTTGAAGCTGTAAGCCAACCAGCGTGACGCCCCATAATTTCCACAATGGTTACTGATGGTTTATCATAGATAGAAGCATCAAGGCAAACCTCGCGGACCGTAGAGGCTACATATTTTGCAGCACTACCAAAGCCAGGAGTATGGTCAGTATGTACAAGGTCATTATCGATGGTCTTTGGAATTCCAAGGACTCTAACTGGACTATTGATTTTTTTTGCAAATGCTGATAGTTTGCTTACGGTATCCATAGAATCATTTCCACCAATATAAAGAAAGTATTTAATATCTAAAGCAGAAAATTTATCAAATAATGTTTGATAAACAGAGTTGTTTAGGTCTTCTGGTAATTTATAACGACAAGATCCTAAATAAGCAGCTGGTGTTGTTTTTAAGGCTTCTAAATCTTCTTTATCTAGCTCTCTTTCTAGATCCACAACTTGACCCTTTAAAAAGCCTTCAATGCCATTTATGGCTCCGTAGATACGGTCAATCTCTCCTCTATGTTTTAGACTTTCTGTAATGACACCATACAAACTAGCATTGATTACTGCAGTAGGGCCACCTGATTGGCCTACAAGTACATTATTCATGATGATTCATCCTCCTTTAATCTTCTACCTATAAATATACCCGATATCTTCATAGATTTCAATGGGGGAACTTAAGGATCTTCTTCTATTGCTTGTAACCTTGTAGGAGGGTATAATAGAAAGGAAGGTATAGGGATGAATGGAAAGGAGCGGACATGAGAAAAATAAAACTTGGAAGTAGTAATTTGGAGATACCAGTCATTGCAGTAGGGTGCATGAGGATCAATTCTTTAAATCAAAAGCAAGCAGAAGAATATATTCAGACTGCTTTGGATTTAGGGGCAAACTTCTTTGATCATGCCGATATTTACGGGCAGGGTACATGTGAAGAAATCTTTGGAGATGCAGTTCAAAGGAATGGTATTCCACGGGAAAAGATGTTGATCCAATCAAAGTGCGGAATTGTACCAGGGGTCATGTATGATTTTTCTAAGGAACATATTTTAAAATCAGTAGATAGTAGTTTAAAGAGATTAAAGACCGATTATTTAGATGTTTTATTACTACATAGACCAGATGCTTTAGTGGAGCCAGAAGAGGTGGCAGAAGCATTTGATCATTTAGAGTCAACAGGAAAAGTAAGACATTTTGGAGTATCTAATCAAAACTCTATGCAAATGGAATTATTAAAGAAGTATACCAAACAACCTTTAGTTGCCAATCAATTACAATTTAGTATTACGAACTCTACAATGGTAGATGCAGGAATGAATGTAAACACCCTTGGAAAAGAGGCGGTAGATAGAGATGGCAGTATTCTTGATTATTGTAGACTTCACGATGTGACTATACAAGCATGGTCTCCATTCCAATATGGATTTTTTGAAGGAGTATTCTTAGGCGATGATAAATATCCTAAGCTGAATCAAGTGATAGACCGTATTGCGAAAGAATATAACGTAATCAATACTACCATTGCTATGGCTTGGATCCTTCGCCATCCAGCTAAGATTCAACCAATAGCAGGAACCATGAATAAAGAAAGATTGATAGAGATTTGTAAAGCAACACAAGTCACATTAACAAGAGAAGAGTGGTATGAAATTTATCTTGCAGCTGGCCATCCATTACCATAAAATCATTGATATGAATGATTTATCATCTTTTGCATATATATAAAGTAAGAAAATAGATGTGAAAGGGCTGTTTTCCTATGGAAACTGGGGTCCGTCACAGTTATCCATCACAGTCATACCAGGAAACAGTCCTTTTTAGGTGGGACATGAATGATCAAAAAATAGAAAACTTACTGAATCTTGCCTTAGATGCAACGGAAGAAGAACGTCAAAAGTCCTCTATTTTAAATATTGGATATAACCCATTTGATGAAAAATGGGATTTAATCGTCAAATATTCTGGAGACATTAGACGTTTGGAGGAGGTTAGTGAGGATATACAAGTGGTAGAACTATTAAATGAGTATGCCATTGTTACCATACCAGAAATCTATATTCAGAGTCTGGCAGATGTGCCAGAAGTGGAATATATTGAAAAACCAAAAGGGCTTTTTGCTTCTGTTGATCAAGGCAGAGCGGCCTCCTGTGTGAACCCCGTTCAGACTGCACAATTTAATTTATTTGGTCAGGGTATTATTGTGGCAGTGATTGATTCTGGAGTAGATTATACCCATCCCGATTTTAGAAATGAAGATGGTACCACAAGAATCTTATTCTTATGGGATCAAACCATTCAAGGCAATCCACCAGAAGGTTATTATATAGGTACCGAATATACAAGGGATGATCTTAATGAAGCCCTAAGGCAGGATACTGCTTCTGAACGAAATGCCATAGTACCAAGTCGAGATATAAGTGGACATGGAACAGGAGTATTAGGAATAGCAGCAGGGAATGGGAGAGCCTCAAATGGAAGATATAGAGGCGTTGCATCACAGGCAGAGATTATTGTGGTAAAGTTAGGGATCCCACGGGAAAATTCATTTCCTAGAACTACAGAGTTAATGCAGGGTGTAGATTATGTAGTTAGAAAATCTTTGGAATTGAGAATGCCCATTTCCATTAATTTAAGCTTTGGAAATACGTATGGATCCCATAGTGGGAATTCTCTGTTGGAAATCTTTTTAGATGATATCTCAAACTTATGGAAGAGCTGTATCTGTGTAGGTACGGGGAATGAAGGAGCAGCAGGAGGACACATATCAGGAATCTTAACAATGGATGTTCCTTTTCATGATGTGGAACTTGCTATTTCAACCCAAGAACAAGGATTAAATATACAGATCTGGAAATCCTATATTGATCAAATGGATATTGCGCTCATCCATCCATCAGGAAGAATGGTTGGACCTTTTCAAGAAATATTAGGAACCCAAAGATTTGTCATAGGAGGAACAGATATTTTGGTGTACTACGGGGAACCAAGCCCCTTTAGTCAATTCCAAGAAATCTTTATTGACTTAATACCCTATGAGGATTACATTGATAGTGGAGTGTGGACCATTAGGCTGATTCCTAGAGATATTGTGATAGGAAATTACAATATGTGGTTGCCTAGTTCGGGAGTTTTAAATGAAGGAACTAGATTCTATAGATCCTCTGAAGAAATGACATTAACCATACCATCAACAGCCTCTAAGGTCATAGCAGTAGGTGCCTATGATTCCAGACTTCAGACTTATGCAGCATTTTCGGGAAGAGGAGGCGAAAGTATGAGTTTGAATATTCGTCCAGATCTTGTTGCTCCTGGTGTCAATATTACGACCACGAATACCGTGGGCGGCTATTCTGCATATACAGGAACTTCCTTTGCAACTCCTTTTGTAACGGGAGCAGCAGCACTTTTGATGCAATATGGCATTGTAGATGGAAGAGATCCCTATCTGTATGGAGAAAAGGTTCGAGCATATTTATTAAGAGGAGCAAGACATTTAATGGTGGAGAATATATATCCCAATAATACCCTAGGATATGGAACACTCTGTGTAAGAGACAGTTTACCATAAGGAGTATAGTAAAAAGAATCTATAGATCTTGCAATGCGAAAAAGGAAATCGTTTGCAAGGTCTTTTTTAAAATTGCCGATATGATGTCTTAACACCTATCTGGTAGTATAATGAATAATAGGAAGAATAATAGAGTACCACGAAGAGGAGATAAAATGATGCTAAAGGTATTTCTTGTAGAAGATGAAATGATTATACGTAAAGGGATAAAAGAGAGCATACCATGGGAAAGGGAAGGATTTGAATTTGCTGGAGAGGCAGGAGATGGAGAGCTTGCTTATCCAATGATTAGGAGGATAGAACCAGATATATTAATTACAGATATTCGAATGCCTTTCATGGATGGATTAGAATTAAGCAGATTAGTAAGAAAAGAATTTCCTAAAATGAAAATTATATTTTTAAGTGGATATGATGATTTCGATTATGCAAAACAAGCTATTCAAATAGGAGCCACCGATTATTTGTTAAAGCCCATTAGTTCGGCACAATTATTGGAGGTCATACATCAAGTGGCAAAAAAGATTCGTCATGAAAGAGAACAAGAAATCTTACTAAACCAGTACCGTAACGAAATGAAAGAAAATTTGGATATAGAAAGACAGAAGATTTTATCATCCATATTAAGTGGCAAAATGACCATGGGGGAGATTCTTGAAGAGGGTGAGAAGCTAGAAATGGATTTTACAGCCTCGTATTTAAATGTGTTAATATTTAAAGGATTCTCAACAGCGGAGCACGTAAGAGAGGATTCCCAAAGTCTAGCCATTGCTGCAGACGAAATTAAAATGGTAATGGAAGAAGAACCTGGGATTCTTGTCTTTGATCGAGACGAAAATTCATGGGTATTCATTATAAAAGGGGAATCACAAAAGGAAATAGAAGATCGGCTGTCTATAGCAAAACTACGATTAAAAATGATCATGGAGAAATACCCTAAGCTTTCTTATTACGGAGGTGTGGGCATAACCATTAATCGGCTAACGGATCTTTCCAAATCTTATTCTAAAGCTAATCGGGCATTTGCCAGTAGATTCTTTTGCGAACAAGATAGAATTGTAGATGTAAAAGAAGCCAATAGACTAGTAATGAGTTTTAATAAAGATATGATTGACATCAAAGATATTGATTTTTCCATTATGAGTAAAAAGAAAGCACAGGCTTTTATCCGAGATGGAACACATACAGAGGTCCAGCATTTTTTAGAAGAATACTTTGATAGTATAGGAGAAAGTGCAAAGAACTCCTTAATGTTACGTCAATATATGGTGATGGATATGTACTTTAGTGCAATATCATACTTAAAGGAGTTGGGGAAAGAAGTAGAGGAACTACCAAAGAAATGTCAAAGAGTAGGGGACATTGCGTCTTATGTTATTTCTATTGAGAAGAGCATTGAATATTTAACAGAGTTATTTATTGCTGTTATCGATATAAGAGATGGCTGTGCCCATAAAAAATATGCTGATATGATGAATAAAGCAAGACATTATATTGATGCTAATTTTAATGATCCTAATCTTTCACTGAAAATGGTATCAGAGTATGTGAATATTAGTTCGTGCTATTTTAGTAGTATTTTTAGTCAAGAGATGGGTCAGACATTTATCGAATATTTAACACAAAATAGAATGAGGGCAGCAAAGGAATTATTAAGGAATACCAATAAAAGGTCCAGTGAAATTGCAAGGGAAGTAGGCTATCAGGATTCTCATTACTTTAGCTTTCTGTTTAAAAAGACTCAAGGAATGACCTCAAGTGAATATAGAAAAAGGGGTCAGGAGGAGTCATAAATGCTTGGATTGGTGAAGAAAAGAAATAAGTATATGCATTTGGATCAAAAACTTCGATATTTACTATTAGGATTTTTGATTCCCATGGTATTATTGGTATTTATAACCATTGGAGTTTTGGGATATTACAGTATTAGATACAATAAACTATCACATAACGAAATCGTTGGAAGTAAGTTTAGTATCTCATTTAAAGATGACCTAGACCTTGAGATGTACTACATTTCCATAGCAAGTCGAGCGGCTACAGAACTTGATGAACAGTTAGAGAAAGTGGATGATGCAATTGAATTAGCAAAATCTTTGCAAAAGACTACATATTTAAAGGAAAGTAAAAAGTCGTTAGAGAATATCTTGGTTTACTGTAATAACTTAAAAAAAAGGATGGTTGAATTAACAGAAGAAAGAAACTATGATCAAAGACAAATTATGTTAGAAAATAATATTAGGGTATTGACGGGTCTCATCCAAACGGAAACACAGAACTATATTTATTATGAGGCTGGTTATCTAGCTAAGATAGAGAAAAGTATTATGTTTAGTATTAGAATATCCATATTAGGGCTAGTTTTGTTTAGTATTATTGTGACCATTGTACTTTTGCGACGAGCTTTTCGGTTTTCAGAAGAGATATCAAAACCTATTGGATTGATCTGTGATAATATTAAAACTGTAGGAGATGGAAACTTTTATATTGAACCAGTAGAAACTTATGATTATGAGGTAACGGTTTTAAATGATGGAATCCAAAAGATGGCATTACGAATCAAAGATTTATTAGAAAAAGAGAAACAGGAACAGATTAGGAGGCACAAGACCGAGTTACAGTTGATTCAAGCTCAGATAAATCCACATTTTTTATATAATACTTTAGATACCATCGTTTGGTTGATTGAAATTGGAAATCAGGCTGATGCTATTAAGTTAATTACTAGTTTATCAGAGTTTTTTAGAACTTCGCTTTCTAAAGGAAAAGATATTATTAGTTTAGAAGAAGAATTAAGTCATACGAAATCTTATCTTGAAATTCAACAAGTCCGTTATGGAGATATTATGGACTATAGGATTGATATTCCTAAAAGTTTATGGGATCTGCCAATACCTAAATTAACCATTCAACCTTTAGTAGAAAATGCTTTATATCATGGTATCAAAAATATGAGAAAAAAAGGAAGTATCTTTATAGAAGGAGTAGATCTAGGATCCGATTTTATTATAAGAGTGGGAGACGATGGAAAAGGAATGACGAAAGAACTTCTTGAAGAAGTGAAAGGATCCATGAAGGGGGAAAGGGGGACAGGCTTTGGAATTCGAGCCGTTCATGAAAGGATAAAACTGTTTTGTGGAGAGGGCTACGGGATAGAAATTTCCTCTAAAGAAGGAGAAGGAACGCTAATAGAAATTATCATGCTGAAAAAAAAGAAAGATTTCTTAAGCATATAGGTACGTACATGGAAAATCTATGGAATATAAGAAGTAGCTGCCACTTTACGACTTCAATAATGAAAGAGACAGCTACTTGATTCACGAACAATTTATTTAAAGATTGATTTTATATTTGGAGGTTTATCATATCAATGGGAGGAAGAATCCCTCCTCACTATAATATATGATTTATTCATTTGGATGTGATAGATTTGTAAGAATATCGGTCTGAAAAATGATTTGATTATTGGAGTGTCACTATGCCAACTTGTTTTCTCATGGTTTTCCACGTATAATAAAGAAATGGATGATGTAAATCAATCCAAATATTAAGATAAAGAAGGTCTGATAGATGGAATATATACTAGATACTCATTCACATACCATTGCAAGTGGACATGCATACAGTACAATACGAGAAATGGCAAAGATGGCATCAAAAAAAGGATTGGAACTTCTAGGTATTACAGAGCATTCTAAAAATATGCC